>JACMKY010000437.1 GCA_014379925.1 Cytophagales bacterium
AAACGGGCCCCGAACCGTACCTCGGCTACTTGCGACAACAGGATGGGCGTGTTGTCCCGGTAACCGACCACCACGTTGCCCAGGTCTTCCAGGGTTTTCAGCCGACCCAGGTTCCGGATCAGAATTTCCGAACCGTTCCGACTGAAGAAATTCCCGGTGGTATTGCGGTTGGCGTTTCTCAGGGCTTCCTCCACGGCGTTGATGGACAGGCCGGCTGCGTTGAGTTTGGGCAAGGAGATCAGGGCCTGGTACTGCAATACTTCCCCACCAATCGGGATGACCTGGGCCACCCCCGGCACCGACAGCAACCGGCGGCGAATGGTGTAGTCGGCAATGGTGCGCAGGTCAGCCTGGGAAGTGGTGTCGGCCGAGAGCCCCACCAGCAGGATTTGCCCCATGATGGAAGAGATGGGTCCCAGCACGGGGGAAATGCCCGGCGGCAGTTGTTCCCGGATTGTTTGCACCTTCTCGTTGACAATCTGCCGGGCCTGGTAAATGTCGGTTCCGTAGCCAAACTCCACGAACACCATCCCTAGCCCGATGGTGGCGTTGGAACGAACCGCTTCCACGCCGCTTGCCCCGTTCAGGGCCGTTTCCACCGGGAGCACCACCAAGGCTTCCACTTCTTCGGGTGCCATGCCGGCCGCCTCCAGGAAGATGGTCACGCGGGGCCGGTTCAAGTCGGGCAGCACGTCTACCGGCAGGTGGACAGCCGTGTAGGTGCCGCCGATCAGCAGCAGAACCGCCCCGGCCAGGACGATCAAGCGGTTGGTGAGCGAAAATCGGATGATGCGGTCTAACATGGCAAGGTTTCCGGGTTGGTTGGACGGGCAATCGCCCTTTCTTCAAGTGGGATGGACGCTTTGGTTGCTTCCCTACTGGTTGAGGTAAATGGACTTCACTTGGTAGGCCCCGCTGGTCACCACCCGCTCCTTTTCGGTTAATCCCTTTAGGATGGTCGTTTGCACGCGGTTGCCCTCCCCGACCTGCACGTAACGGACCTTGAAACGCTCCGGAGAAGTGTGCACGAATACCACCGGCTTGCCGTCAATGTCGCTGACGGCCGAAGTGGGAACCACCAGTTGCCGGTGCTCCGTTTTAGCCAGCACTTCCACGTTGACGAACTGTCCTGGCCGGAAGACCCGTTCCGCGTTATCAACTTCCAGAATGATCTGCGCCGATTGGTTGACGGGGTTAACCACGCCACCGAAGGCGACCAGGCGGGCGGTTTCCGGCGGGCGGCCGGGTTGGAGCGATTCCACGGAAAAGCGGATATCCGGGGTGATTTTGGCCGCGTCGCGATCAAATACCTGGGCTTCAATCTTCAGTTTCTGGTTGTCGTACACGCTGAAAAGCTGGGCGCCCTGGCTCACCTGCTGCCCGACGGACAAGTTGAAATTGTCCACGATGCCGTCGATGGGCGAGACCAGGACGGTGCTTTTGCTGCCGGTACCTTCTCCGGACGAGAGGGTGTCGTAGAGCCGCTTTCGGTTCCTGGCGTTGTGGTAGCGGATTTCGGCCTGCTGCACATCCTTGCGGGCAGCAATGTCTTCGATGGATTTGAGTCGCTGGTAGTCTTTCTGCGCGGCTTCCAACTCGGCGTTGGCACTGCTGCGCTCGGTAGCCAGGGCAATCTGCTCGGAGGTCGTCAGGTTTTGCCGAATGACGGCCAGCGGCTGTCCCTTCCTTACCCGCTGCCCGATGCGCACCTTCAACGACACGACGGAACTGTTCTGGGGGGCAACGATCTTAACCTCCCCGTTGTTGACGGGCAGCACTTTGCCGTATAACTGCAAGACGTTGCTGTAGTCGCCCAACCGGGAAAAAGCCGTGCGCATGTCGAACAGGAACTGCGTCTCCTTGGGCGTTTCCACCTCGTCGGTGGGCGGCGTGGAATTCCTGGCTTGCTGATCATCCCCCCCGTGATTCTCTCCATCGTGGGCGAAAGCCGGACCGGTGGGATTCAAAGGCAACGCAAAAGCAACCAGCACGAGGACGCTCCCCGCCAGACGACGGGCCATTTCCCTTCGCCGCATCAACAGGTACGTGGTCCCGGTTCCGGCCAGAAAACCCCCGGCAATCAGCAGGATTATTTTCCAGTCGAGAGGGGATGCGCTTTCGGCGACGCCCGCTTCTGGCAGCCGTTTTCCCACCCCAATGTTTTCCAACGTCATCAGATCGGCCTTCTCACCGGCGGCTACGTTGGCGACCAGGGTGTAGGTGCTGTCGGCCGGGAACGTACCGGTGAGGGTGTAGATGCCCGGCTCAATCCGCTGCACGGTGAACCGGAGGGAGGCGTTTTCCAGGGTAGTTACCTCGATGCGGGCCGAATCTACCGCTTGGTTGGTTTCGAAGTCGGCGATGAACAGCCGCATCACCGTTGGCGCTTTGGACTTGATCGGTTCGTAGCGAAGGATCAGTTCAAACACCTCCGAGGTGGTAAAGACGGAGAAGTAGGATTGGCCCCGGTCGTTTCCTGCCGGTGATTGCTCCCCGTGGTTTTCTCCATCGTGGGAAAACCCGGGCCCGGAGAACAGACCAAGCAGGATGGTAAGCCAGGCGTTGAGCCCCCATTTTTTTGATACTTCCCGGATTGTTCCCGTCGTGGTTTTCATGGTTGTCCTCCTAAATAATCAAGTTCGATAACGGATTGGTTGTAGCCCCTGACCGTGTCCAGGTAAGTCCGGTTGATTTCAAAGGCCTGGTTAAGGCTCTGCAAGTAAACGAAATAGCTGCTTTCCCCGGCGTTGTAGGAGCGGGTGGCGGCGCTGATGATCGTCTGGGCCTGTTGCAGGGCGGCCGTCTCGTAGTAATTAAGACTCTCGGCGAACTTTTGAAAGTCCGTCGCGGCCCGCTGGTAGTCGCGGCCCAGGTTTCGCTCGACGACGGCCAATTGCGAGTGGGCGATCTGTACCTGGAGGTTGGCCGCCTTGATGCGGGAGGAAACGGTCCAGAACGCCAGCGGAACCGTGATGGCGAAGGTGAACCGGGGCAAAATCGTGGACTCCGGACTTCCCTGGTTCTGGTAGCCGAACACCAGTCCGGGAAAAATCCGCGACCGTTCCAGCTTGAGTTGCTGCTGGTTGAGGGCAATGTTCTGCCGGTAGTACCGCAAGGTAGGTGCGGCGCGGATGGTCGTGCTGTCATCCGGACGGGTTGCCGCAACCGGAATCACCCTACTCTTGACAATCGGTTCCGCGGGCATCAGGTTGTCTTCCTGCAATCCGGTCAACAATTGGAGTTGCCGTTGGGCATTCTGCAAATCCGCTTGGGCCTGGGCCAATGCATTGCGCGTTTCCCTGGCCCGGGTTTCGGCGCTGACCCGTTCGAGCAGGTCCGCGTCTCCGGCCTGGTATCTTCGCTGAGCGGCGGCGGATAGTGCGTTGAAGATACTGTCCTGATAAGCCAACCGCTGCCCGTTGGTTTGGGCAAACTGCAGATTCAGGTAAGCCAGCCGCACGTCCCTGGTCAGCAGGGCCTGGTTAACCGACAATCCGCTTTCCGCTAACTGGATGTTTTGCCTGGCGACCCTGGATTGCTGTACGTAGGCAAAAGGAGAATCAAAAGCTTGGAGAAAACCACCGACCAGCCGATCGGCCGCCGGACCCGAAACCAACAGTTCGGTGTTGGGCAGGCCTAAACTCCCCCTTTTCAAGGCCCGCTGCTGGTCAATCTGCTGCTGGGAAAGCCGCATCTGCGGGTGCGTCTTCAGGGCATAAGCCAGTGCACTGTCCAGGGTGACCACGGTCTGCGCCCGGCAGTCGAACCAGTAACTGACCAACAGAATCAAAAGGATTGTCTTCTTCATATCTAGCTCGGAAAGAGCGCATTTCACCGTTTTTCTCCGCAACAAGGGAGGGTTGTCCCCTTCTTTACCCGGCGCAATTAGTTGGTTGACCAGAAGGGGAATGTTGGTCGTAAAGGATTTTACGACCAACATTCCCTCCCCGGACCACCGGTTATCTGGCGCGTTTGGGTTCCGGCGCCGGTTAGAATCCCTTCATCGGCCAACCTGATTACTAGGTATTGGAAGGGGCAGACTGCACTTGGATGGTAAAATCGGCGGTTTGAATCTTCCCTTCGTGGTTGAACTGGAGGAATACGCGGTAAAAACCCGGTTTATCGAAGCTGCTGTGGAAAACGATGTCCGGTCCCTGGGTCTGACTCTCCAGCGGGTGGACGTGCAGGTAGTCCTCCGTGTCGGCGCTGATGATGACCATGTGGCCCAAGGCTCCCAGGTAATTGTCCAGGTTAGTCACGGACTTGCCGTCTTTAGCAACGGTGATTTTTACCTCCGTGGCTTGGTTGGTTTGCAAAGGCGTTTTATCGAAACCCAGTTTTACCTCGTACCCGTCTTTCTTCCAGTCCAGGTTTTGGGCCGTGTATTTCACGGCGGCTTTCGGCTGACCGGCTACCTGGACCGGGATGCGGGAAAGCTGATGGGCGGCTCCTTTAGGGGTAAAATCCTGAAAAAGAAGGTATTCGCCTCCGCTGGGAAACGTGTGTTCCCACACGTAATCGCCCGCTGCCTGGTAGGCGGGGTGTTCGTGCGAGAAATAGGACAGGTCCTTGCTGACCAGGATCAGGTGGATTTTCTTCTCGTGCACCACGTCCAGGGGGACCGGTGCTTGGGCATTGCTCTCCTCCTTGGGGGTGAAAGACAAGGCGGCCGATTTGCCCGCTTCTATTTGGGCTGGCTTGGCGAGGAACTCCATCCGGTACTTCTTGGAATTGGCGGCCTGGTCGGTATGCACCAGCGCCATCCCGCATTTGGAACATTTTCCGGCGCTGTTGCTGGTTACTTCGGGGTGCATCGGACAGGAATACACGTGCGAGCCGGCGTGATCAGGCCCCTGAGATGATTGAGCCAGGGTGTCTTTCCCACTTGGGTGGTGTTCATGGTTGGTGGCTTGGTTGCAGCCAAACAGTACGGCGCCCGAGAGGGCGAGCGCGATGAATGAAATGGTTTTCATGGGATTGTTATAAAGTGAATGCCGGAGGCCACGCGTTTTGCGCGCCGTCCAGGGGTTTATCGAATGGTTAAAAATTGATTTACGGGTTGTTCCAGGAGGCAGGGCCATCAAGCCACTCCGCGCCAAACGCACGGGCGGACCGCACGGTGTCCGTGGAGAAGGACTGAGTAACAAGAGGTGGCTGGTTGGGAATTTACCCAACTGCCTGCGTCTACCGCCGGGATGAGCGAGCGGAAAAAACCGCGATCAATTACGGAAGATCTGCAGGAAGGCGCGGAAGCGCAGGTGGGTAAATCGATGAGGCGGCGAATGGCCAGACAAGGCTACCTCATTGGTAGCAATCCTCAGGCGGAAATTGCCGAAGGCAAAAGTAATCAGGAAAAGTACGAAGGGAATGAAATCAACGGAAGCCAGCACGGGTGCCTTCAGGCTGTCATCCACTTGCAACTTTTCGACCTCGTTGTGGCAACAACCGTTAGCTTCATCCTGGTCAGGCTTTTCGCAGGAACCAGGGTCGGCTTCCATCCCACAACTGGTTTCGGAAGCGAACAGCCCCAGGTTTTGCTGGGCTAAAAAGTCGCCACAGTAGTGCTTAACCAACGAGAGCCCAACATTGCTCTGTAGGAAGAGGTAAGCAAGTACGATGGCAATCGACCTTTTCACAAGAGACGTACTAATGTTTCGACGGACAAAGATACAAGGTTCTGTTCGCTTTCACACTTACATAATTTCGGCTTAATGTTACAAAGTTTTAGGATTCCTTCCGGAAGGTTCCCCACTTTGGCACTCGAACAAATGTTAAGCGGGACGATTGCCGGTCAAAAGCCCACCCCAGGACGTTGGTCAAAGCTCGCACGAGCCACTGACGGGAAGCGTACCTACTCAAATTGCAGGATATCTGGAAGTGAGAGAGTCGAAACCCTGGGCTTGGCCAACTGCGAATGGTAGTTCATACGATTAGCTGTGTTGCCGGGAACTCTGTATTTTAAAGCAGGTCAACACCCCTGTGCGCCCATTAAAACTGGGTTCGGGATGAGCGTAGAATTTAACAACGGCTTCTACAGCCTGAGAAACCGCTCGACTGGGCATTTCACGAAGCATCATGCCGGCTCGATTACAATAGAAATCCACTTAAAGGCGGTCGGCTACGTGCGGTTCCCGGAATCAATCTCGCGCAACGTGGGCTGAAAACAAGCCGAAAACGCTGGAACCACTCTGGAGCCATCCTGGAACCACCTTGGAACTACCCTATGAAAAGGCAAAAACACCCTGTAATCAGTCAAAAACAGCGAAAAACAATCCATAAACGGGAAAATTGATTTGAAAAACACACTAAAACTTGTTCCAATAGGGCTCAAGAAGGGACCTTATTCGATGAGTTTATGGCAAGAGCCTACCAGAAAGGAACTACCAAGACCGGATACGCCAAAATGACTCTGCTCAATCACGACAACCGGCGTCGGATTGTGCTGGACCATGGCCGAATGCATCAGCCAACATTGTGAGGACAAGCTGGAGATGCGGGATTCCGGTAAAAAATGGGTACAAAATTATCGTACTATCGGACAAAACGCCGCTTATCCTTTGGTCATGGATTAAACCAAGGTTTGAACCGCTTCAATAATCGACCCAAGTCCAGCAATCGAGTGCCTACCGCAACAACCAGC
>JACMKY010000438.1 GCA_014379925.1 Cytophagales bacterium
CGGGACGAAACGGGAACCGTCGGACCCACCGGCAGCGGCACGGTCACCAGCGAACGCCTGACCACGTTCGGGGCGGGCAACGAAGTGGAACTCACCTTCGGATCTACTTCCCAGGAGTTTCCCAATCCCCTGCCGGTGCGCCTGCTGCGCTTCGAGGGTGAACTCCGGGAGACGGCGGTTGTCCTCCACTGGCAGACGGCTTCCGAAGACCAAAGTTCCCACTTCGAGGTGGAGCGTTCATCGGACGGGGAGCGGTTCGCATCCATCGGCCGCGTGGAAGCGGCGGGTACTTCCCGGGCGACCAAATCGTACGGCTTCACCGACCAGCAGCCCCTTTCCGGCCTCTCTTACTACCGCCTGAAGACGGTGGACCGCGACGCAAACTACGCGTACAGCAAAACGATCGACATTCACTACCAGGAAGAACGGGAGTCGGTTCTGGTGTATCCCAACCCGGTTTCGGCGGGTGAACCGTTGAAGATGCGGGTGCTCAATCCCACCAGTCAATCGTACGAGGTGGCGGTGTATGACCTGCGGGGCCGCTTGCTCACCAGCCACACCTACGCGCTGGAAACCGGCCTGACCGAACGCACGCTGAGCGAACGGACGGACCTGCCCAAGGGAGCGTACGTGGTTTTGGTTCGCAATCAGCACGGCACCGTGCCGTTCAAGCTGATCGTTCGCTGATAACCCCCGAACGTACTTCGCACATTGCCCCGCCAGGCTGCCTACCGGATAGGCAGCCTGGCGGCGTGATCAGGAACGAGCGCGTAAGAATGCGGTCGTATCTGTCCGGTCTCTCCTCAAAAAAAGCGCCTTTATTCGACCTGACACGTAATCTTTCCGGTCCACTGATTGCGTACGTATAGTCGTATTTTTATATATTAATATTAAATATGAAATTATTGACGAACAAACATAATTTTTCCAGTATAAACATTGAAATAAGCAGATACTTACTTTTGCCCTTTAAAGCGTATACAAGAGACAGCGCGTGTAATAAAACTTAACAAAGTAAACAGAAAAGAATCAATGCGTATCGCTTGCCCACCTCCCTTGAAAAGCCGGAAACGATCACCCTTACCCGCTGAAATCTCAACCACGCCTGTTATGAAAAAAGATTACCGGCTTCACAACCCTTCTTCCCAAGTCCTGGATCAACCGGGCGTTCCCCGGTCCGCGAACGTGCCGGCGATCTTGCTCGGATTGGTACTGCCGTGGCTGCGGTTGTACTTCGTCGTCCTCACTACGCTCTTCTTTTGGGTAGTGTTTTTCCTGACCTCCACCGCTCTTTTCGCCCAACTTCCTCCCGACGGATTTTCCACGGCCACCGTCGGCACCGGCTGGAACCAACCGGTGGGACTCACCTTCTCCCCGGACGGCATTCATACGTTTGTCTGGGAAAAAGGGGGCAAAGTCTGGACCGTTGCCGGCGGCACCAAGGGCAGCGCTCCCCTGATCGACATCAGCGAGGAAGTGGGCAACTGGCGTGACCACGGGCTGGTGAGTTTCGCCGTGGATCCCCGGTTTGAGACCAACGGGTACGTCTACCTCTTTTACGCGGTAGACCGGCACCACCTGTTGAAGTTCGGAACGGCCGCCTACAACACGGCTACCAACGAATACCTCAAAGCCACCATCAGCCGGATCACCCGGTACACGGTCAGTTTCGGCGGCAATGCACTCACCGTAGACCGCGGCACGCGCAAGGTATTGCTGGGAGAAACCAGGCAGACGGGCATTCCCATCCTGCACGAGTCGCACGGGGCGGGTTCGTTGGTTTTCGGCACGGATGGCACCCTGCTGGTGACCACCGGTGACGGGGCCAGTTACGCCGGGCTCGACATGGGCAAGGGCGTGGTGGGGGTGGACAACTACAGCGCCAACGATTCCATCATCTACGGCCGGACCTACGCCGAACAGGCCCTGGTGGACGGCATCATCAAACCGGAGGAAAACACGGGCGTGTACCGGGCGCAAATGCCTTCCTCGCTGAACGGAAAAGTACTTCGGCTCGATCCGGAAACCGGCAACGGGATCCCGGGCAACCCGTATTACAACCCCGCCGATCCGCGCTCGGCCCGGTCGCGGGTGTGGGCGCTGGGGTTGCGCAATTCGTACCGGATGACCAAACGGCCCGACACGGGAAGCCACGTGCCCGCCGATCGCAACCCCGGGGTTTTTTACTTCGGAGACGTGGGTTGGGGAACGGTCGAAGAACTGAACGTACTGGACGCCCCCGGGTTGAATTTCGGCTGGCCGATCTTCGAGGGCCTGGAGTGGAACACGGCGTATCCCTACCGGCTGACGCGCAACCGCTTGGCCCCCAATCCCCTTTACAACGGGAGCGGATGCACAATCCAGTATTTCAGTTACCGGGATCTGATCAAGCAACCGGTCCTCGGCCGGCAACCTTCCTTTCCCAATCCGTGCAACGCCTCCGCGCAAATCCCGAGCCAGTACACGTTCGTGCACCAACGCCCGGTGTTGGATTGGAAGCACGGCGACAGCACGACTGCCCGGGTGGGCATCTTCAACGGCACGGCACCGGGCAGTACAGTGGGAGTGATCAAGGTGGGTGCCGCCGGTTCACCGGTGAGCGGTGCCCAGTTCGGGGGTAACTGCTCGACGGGTGGGGTTTGGTACGTCGGCAATGACTTTCCGGCCCAGTACAAGAATACCTATTTTCACGCCGACTACGGCACCGGTTGGGTGCGCAACCTGACAGTGGACGGCGGCAACCGGCTTTCCAGGGTGAACGCGTTCATTGACGCGGGTACTTCCGTAGTCGGCATGGCCACCAACCCGGTGAGCGGAGGACTTTACTACATTCAACTGGGCGGCAGTCCCTTCGCCCAGGAAGTGCGGCAAATTACCTACAGTGGCAACCGGCCCCCCCGGGCGGTGGCGCTGGCCAACCAGACGTACGGCCCGGGTCCGTTGACGGTCGAGTTTACCGGCAACACCTCCGCTGACCCGGAAGGGCTCGCGCTCCGGTACGCCTGGAATTTCGGCGACGGCTCCCCCGTCAGCAACGCCCCCAATCCCGCTCACCAATTCACGGCGGCCAGCGGCGGTCCCGCCCGCTACGACGTCACCCTTACCGTGACCGACGCGCAGGGAATCACTTCGGTGGCCACGCTCATCATCTCCGTCAACAACACGCCGCCCACGGCGCGGATTACCAGTCCGGTGAACAACGCCCGGTACTCCATCAATCAGCCAACCGTTTACAACCTGACGGCCAGCGTGACGGATGCGGAGCAATCGGGTACTGGCTTGTCGTACCGCTGGCAAACGATTCTGCACCACAACAACCACGAGCACCCCGATCCTTACGACACCAACCGGGCTACTTCGGCGGAAATCTCGCCCATCGGGTGCGACGGGGAGACGTACTACTTCCGCATTCTGCTGACGGTGACCGACGCGGCCGGCCTCTCCGGCTCGGACGAAGTGAGGGTGTACCCCAACTGCCAATCCGGTTCCCCCGACGTGGCCAACGTGGCCGCGACCGCCGCCACGGGGCGGGTGACCATCAACTGGACGAATCCCTCCCCGGAGGTAGACGAAGTGATGATCGTGGCCAAAGCGGGATCGGGCGTCGGAGCCGTACCAACCGGCGACGGCTCGACCTACACCGCCGACCTCAACTTCGGGGGAGCGGGCAGCCCGTTTGACGGCGGCAAGGTGGTGTACAAGGGCAAAGCTTCCCCGCAGGTAGTCACCAACCTGACCAACATCCCCTACTTCTTCACGGTATTCACGCGCACTTCATCCACGTGGTCCGAGGGAGTTGGGGTAAGCGCTACGCCAACCGGCAAAAGCACGCCGGTGCTCACCTGGCCTACCCCCGCCAGCATCGCTTACGGAACTGCCTTGGGTACGGCTCAACTCAACGCCACGGCCAATGTAGCGGGCACGTTTACCTATACCCCCGCCGCCGGAACGGTATTGAACGCCGGCAACGCACAGGCTTTGTCGGTGCAATTCACGCCCGCCGACCAAGCCAGTTACAACACGGCCAATGCCCTGGTTTACCTCAACGTCAACGCCTCCGCCGGCTC
>JACMKY010000439.1 GCA_014379925.1 Cytophagales bacterium
CCCCACCTTACCGAAGAGGAAACGCAGCTTTTCTACCACCTGCTCCAACTCGAAGATAAAAACCGCCTCGAACAGGAAAAAATCCCCCGTACGTACTGGAAAAAATGAGCGGGTTTTGAAGTCCCCCGCCGTTGATGGCAAGGAATTTCCGGACGAAAACCGGCGCTGCCTCACGCAACGCGCCTGGTTGAAAAGGGAGCCACGCCATTCAATCTTCTAGGAGGGGAAAGAGTTTTTCCGGCGTCAGCGGTTTGTCAATGTAGCCGGTCACCTTTAGGGATCGGGCCCTCTCGACATCCCGGGGGCTGCTGGAAGTGGTCAGCACCACGACCTTGGGTAGCCGGGGACAGCCCAGCTGATTGAGCTTCTCCAGGAATTCAAAACCGCTCATTCCTGGCATGTTGATGTCCAACAAAATCAGATCCGGGCAGGAGTCCGCCGCGGGCGTCAGGCAGTGGGCAATGCAATAGTCCAGCGCCTGCTGGCCGCTGGTCACGGCTGCCACCCGTTCGGTCATCGCCAGCTCGTTGACTTTCATTGCCGTCAGCATGTTGCTGATCTCGTCGTCATCCACCAGCAAAATGCTTTGCATTTTCTTCATATTCCTGCTTTGTTTGAGAAATAGACCGTAAACGTACTGCCCTGCCCTTCCCGCGACGCCACGCTTATTTCCCCTCCGTTGTTCTCCACCATCCGTTTGATCATATACAGGCCAACGCCACTGCCTTCCCCGTGGGTGTGCAACCGCTTGAACATCACGAACAGGTTGGACTGCTGCTGCTCACTGAGACCCAAGCCATTGTCAGCCACCGTCAGCCGGGTGCGGTCGCCTTCCAGCCGGGTGGCCACCCGAACCACGGCGGCCCTTTCCGGTGCCCGGTACTTGAGGGCATTGGAGAGCAGGTTGTAGAGGATGGAGCGCATATACCGGGCCGAGTAGTGGATCGAGGCCACCGGAAAGTCGGTTTCGAGCCGCCCACCGGCCTGGGCGACCAGCCCGGCCAGATCAGCCCAGACCTCGTCCACCAGTGGGGGAATGGCGATCTCTTCGGCGTCGGGCGGGGCCTCCTGCTGGATGCGGCTGATCTCGGTCAGCTCGTAGATGGTCCTTTTCAGCCGCCCGGCCGAAGCTTCCATGAAGCTGAACAGTTTCTCGTTGCCGGCGGCCAGCTGGGCGGGCAGGTTGCCGCGCAGCAGAGAGAGCAAGCCTTCCAGGTTCACCACTGGCTGTTTGAGGTCGTGGGAGGCCAGGTAGATGAAATTGTCCAGGTCCGAATTGATTTTCTGAAGTTGCTGGTTTTGTTGCAGCAAGGACAGCTGCGTTTCCTTGAGGGAAGTAATGTCGGTGAGGGAGCCCAGCATCCGACGCGGGCGCCGGTCTTCGCCGTAGAGGATGACGCCGCGCCCCAGCACGTAGGCGTAGCGGCCATCGGCCCGCTGGAAGCGGTATTCCACCTGCCAGACGGGACTGGCCGTTGCCACGCTGTGCTTGATGAGGTCCAGGATCGCGGTCAGGTCCTGCGGATGGACCCGCTGCAGCCAGGCATCCACGGTGGGATGGGCTTTTTCTTCCGGGGTGAGGTAGCCGAACAGCTGCTCGAAGGCTCGGTTCCACCGCACCCCGCGTTGGGAATACGTCCGGTCCCAGACGGCATCGTTGGTGGCCTGGGCCACCAATTCGTAGCGCTCGTTGCTTTCGGCCAGTTCCCGGGTCCGGTGTTCTACCCGCTCCTCCAGCTCGTTGTTGAGTTCCTGGAGCGTTTCCTCCGTCCGGCTGAGTTCTTCGTTGGCTTCCCGTAGCTGGTGCAGGGTGTTGCGCAGGTTCTCCTCGGTTTGTTTGAGGGCGGTGATGTCCTGGGAGACGCCGATGGTCTGATCGGGTACGCCGGCCGCATTCCTTCGGAAAACGGCGTTGGTGAACAGGTAATGCCGGTAGTTGCCGTCCGCGTGCCGCAGCCGGAATTCAATTTCCCGCCTTTCCCCGTCCTCGGCCGTCGAGAAGTCCCGGTAGTATTGCATCCGTTTTTCGGAATCATCGGGGTGCACCAGCTTCTTCATCACGGCTGGCCCGGGCGTCGGGGCTTCCGACTGGGAGTAGCCCAGGATAACCAACAGGTCCTTGTTGGTGTAAATGGCCTGGTAGGAAGTCAAATCGAAGAGGTAGATCGAATTGGGAATGGTATTCATTACTTTGTGAATGAAATGCCGGCTCTCCACCAGTTCTTCGTTGGTCACGCGCAGTTCTTCGTTGGCGGCCTGGAGCTCGTCATTGTGCCGACGCCACTCCGCCGCCGTGGGGATGGCCAGCAGCTGGGGCGTGATTTTCGCCAGCGCGATGGCCGTTCCCACCGAGGCCAGGGCGGTGATAATCCGGAAGAGGGAATCCAGGCGGTACAACGGGTTCCAGATGGTGACCACGTCCATTACGTGGGTAATGCCGCAGCCGACGATGAAGAGGGCAAACAGGGCGACCACCCAACTGTAGTGGGTGTTGCGGCGCTTGGCAAAGAGGTAGAACAGCACCAGGGGAATGGCAAAGTAGGCCGTGGCGATGGTGCCGTCGGCCAAGGCGTGGGACCAGAGGATGTCGGGCTGCCAGTAATAGCAATGCCCGTGGGGCATGAACGCCGGGGAAGTGAGGGAATCAACGAACGTTTCCATGGGTAGCCAAGGTGGGCTGGCGTCGGGTTTGGTGGTGTAAGCTAGGAAAAACCCGCCACCGGCCAGCCGTTTTCCGCTAAGATAGGAGACGGAGTCATTTTGACGGATTGCTTTCGGGCTTCATACAGTACAGGAAGAAAAAAAACCGGAATAAGCATCGCCGCGAAGTCGGAACGGGTTCCGGAGCGGTGCCCGCCCGGCTGGCTTAGCGGTACCAATCTGCAAGGAAAGGACCCGGGTAGAAGCCCACGGGCTGGCTTTGTTCATTGCAGTGAGCAAGGGGGTAGCGCCTCGGCTGCTTGCCTCCCTAGTCGTTGATCCTTACGCCTTTTATCTTCCTGGGCAACCAAACCTGCATGGGGGTTTGGCCCCGGTTGGCCCAGGTATAGTAGGGAATGGCGAGGATGGGTTGATTTTCGGTTTGCAGGCTTAACCCATCGGCGGCGGTGCTGACCACGGGCACGTTCGCCCGAATGGCCACCACCGACTCGTCGGTTACCGAATACGGTTGGGTTTCCAGGCGGACGTGATCGGGTAGGAGGAAGTTCCAGGCCTGGCCGCGGTTGTCGGTGCCTTCCACGCAGTACACCAGCGGTCCCCGTTGCAGGGCCACCCGCTCCCGGTCAAAACCTACTTGCGCTTTGGCCACCACTCTTTGTACCTCCATCGGCAGGTGCAACTCCACCACGTCCCCTTTTTTCCATTCCCGGTCCAGCACCGCGTACCCCTTGTCGGCGCGGTAGGGAGCGGGCTTGCCGTTCAAGAGTACCTCAAACTTCGCCGGCGGGTCACCGGCAAACTGGTACAAACCACCGGGGGTGGCCACCCCCGTGGCCCAGCCCGGTATCCGCAGGTGCAACGCGTAACGCACCCGCCGGGGGGGATTCGCCGTGAGTTTGACGTTGCCCTCCCACGGGTAGTTGGTTTCCATGCGCACCGGCACGCTGACCTTCCCCATCTCCACGGTAGTCTGGCTGCCGACGAATAAGTTTACCCAGAGGCCGTGGTCGGACTTGCCGTACACGTAATCGCCCAGCGAAGCCACCAGGCGGGCGATGTTGGAGGGGCAACAAGCCGTTCCGAACCATTCTCTCCGAAAATGCTGACCATTGGAGGCCAGCGGGTTACCGTAGAAAAAACGATCTCCGCTCAGGCTCAACCCGTCCAGGGCCCCGTTGTACAAGCTCTTTTCCAGCACGTCGATGAAGGCGGCCTCACCGGTCAGCCGGTTCATCCGCTGGTTCCAGAACACCATCCCCACCGACGCGCAGGTTTCGCAGTAAGCGCTCTCGTTGGGCAGGTCGTAATCCTGGCTGAAGCCCTCGTTGCGGCCCGCCGAACCGATGCCGCCGGTAAGGTAGAGGTTGCGGTACACGACGTCTTCCCAAACGGTTTGCATGGCCTTCAGGTAACCGGCATCCCCGGTAACCGAGGCAACATCCGCCGCCCCGGTGTACAAGTACATGGCGCGAACGGCGTGGCCGGTGATTTCCTGCTGCTCTTTCACGGGTACGCTGTCCTGGGCGTAGAGCGGGTCTTTCCACTGGTCCCAAATGACACCCTTGCCGTAGCCGCGTCCCCGCTGATCCAGGTACCAGTCGGCCAGTTTCAGGTAGCGGTCCTGGTTGGTGAGGTGATAAAGCTTCATCAGCGCCAGTTCGATCTCCTGGTGGCCGCTCACCCAGTGCCGGTTGGGCAAGCGGAAGGTGGAATCCAGGTGGTTGGCAAAACGGGTGGCCACGGCCAGCAGCTTCTTTTTCCCCGTCGTGTTGTAGTACGCCACCGCCGCTTCAATCAGGTGCCCGGCGTTGTAATCCTCGTGCTTTTCCATGTCGGTCCAGCGCTGGTCCAGACCGGTGAGGGTATAGTAGGTGTTCAGGTACCCGTCCGGCAATTGGGCGGCGGCGATCTTGTCGATCCACGCGTCGGCTTTCTTTTCCAGGGCGGCATCCGGACGGTTCTTCAGCGAATAGGCAATCGCTTCCAGGGCTTTGTACACGTCGCTGTCGTCGTAGTAAATCCCTTCGTGCTTTTCTCCTTTTTTGCGGGCCACTTTTTCAAAATTGCGCATGCGGGCCGTTTTGTCCTCCGTCTGGTAAATGCAGGCCGGCAGGGTAACGGTGGCTACTTTCTCCAGCTTCGGCTTCCAGAAGCGGTCCGTGATGTCGACCCGCGAAAAACTGACCGGCTCGAACCGTTGCGAAAGGGGTTGCGCCCGGACGGGCAGCGCGGCCAGGGACAGCGCGAGGGGGGGAATGATTGAAAATTTCATGCGTCAGGTGGAATGGTTGGATGAAGCCAGGGTAGTTTTTAACCGCTGGTTGCGCAACGGTTCCGTACGCCGCACGGTGGCCGGAAGTTACGCACAAACCGGTTCGTGTTTTACTGGCAAGCTGGATAAAACAACGACCGGAAAAAAGTGTACGGAACCGGACAACCGTGTCCGGCAGCGTACACTCCCTGCGCCTTCCATTCCTTCAAAAAGACCTTATTGCCTTCAGGAAACCAGTTCTCCCCTTTTGGCAGACCGTTTGCGGAATCATTCCTTCGCGTCATTCTGATTCTCAACCCCACCAATCCTTCCCCCATGCTCAAGAACTATTTTCTCATCGGGTTCCGGAACCTGCTCCGCAACCGGGGCTACGCCATTCTCAACATTGCGGGGTTGGCGGTGGGCATCGCCGCTTGCCTGCTGATTTTTACGGTCGTCCAGTTCGAACTCAGCTACGATGCCTTCCAAAGCAACTACGACCGCATCTACCGCCTGGTCACCGAAGATCGGTATCCGAGTGGCGAGATCGGGTCCAATCCGGGCGTACCCACCCCCGTGCCGGAGGCCTTGCGGCTGGCGATGCCGCAACTGCCCGCCGTGGCCGCCCTCAACGCGCTCAACGGGAGCCAGATCACGGTGTTGGGCAAGAACCCCAACGCCGGTTTTCCGGAGAAGAAGTTCATCGAAAACACCGGCATCTTTTTCGCGGAGCCTTCCTTCTTTGCCATTTTCGACGCCCAATGGCTGGCCGGAAACCCGCAAACCGCTTTGAAAGCCCCCAATACCGTGGTGCTGGCCAAGACCCAGGCCGAGAAATACTTCGGCGACTGGCAGCGGGCGACGGGGAAGTACCTGAAGCTGGACAACAACCTGACGCTGACGGTCACCGGCATCATCGCCGACGCGCCCATCAACTCGGATTTTCCGTTGAACGTGCTGGTTTCCTACCAAACCTTCCGCCAATATCCGGACCAGTACGGGTACAGCACCGAATGGGGCAGCATCAGCAGCAACCACCAGGTCTATCTGTTGTTGCCCGCCACCCTGCCCCTGGCGGACTTCCACTACGCGCTGAAGAAATTCAGCGAGAAGCACTACCAGGACGTCGGCAATTCCAAACGCTACCACCTCGTCCAGCCCCTCCGCGAAAACCACTTCGACGCCCGTTACGGCAACCTGGGCGACCACCTGACCAGCAAGACCACCCTCGGGACGCTCTCCTTCATTGGGGTGCTGATCCTGATCATGGCTTGCATCAACTTCGTGAACCTGGCCACGGCCCAGGCCATCGGCCGCGCCAAGGAAGTGGGCGTGCGGAAGGTGCTGGGGGGCAACCGGACGCAGTTGATGGGGCAGTTCCTGGGTGAAACGACCCTGATCGTACTGGTTGCGGTGGTGCTGGCCGCGGGAATGGGCCAGTTGGCGCTGCCGTTGCTGAGCAAGGTTTCCAACGTGCCCGCGGGCATTCCGTTCCTCGGCAATCCGGCCGTTCTTCTTTTCCTGGTCGCCGTCACCGGGGTGGTCAGTTTGCTGTCCGGGTTGTATCCGGCCCTGGTGCTGTCGGGATTCGAGCCCGTGCCGGCCCTCAAGAGCCGGATCACCGCCCGTAGCATCGGTGGCGTTTCCCTGCGCCGGAGCCTGGTGGTTACGCAGTTCGCCATCTCGCAGGCCCTCATCATCGGCACCCTGATCGCCGTGAGCCAGATGAATTTCATCCGCCACCTCGAGTTGGGTTTCCGCAAGGAGGCCGTCTACGTGGTGGGGATGAGCGGCGACAGCCTGAGCCGATCCAAGTTTGGGGCTTTCAAACGCCAACTGTTGCAGAATCCGGCGATCCGCTCCGTCGCGCTCGCCAACGACCCGCCCTCCTCCGATAACCGCTGGGGGCGGAATTTCTACTTCGACCATTCAACCAAAGAACTGGGCTTCAATACGTTCCTGAAGTATGCCGATGCCGACTATTTCAAAACCTACGGCCTGGAATTCGTTGCTGGCCGCGGGTATGCCGACGGCGATACGGCGCAGGCTTTCGTGGTGAACGAGACGTTGCTGAGGAAGCTGGGCGTTCAAAATTTCGAGCAAGCCCTGGGCAAAACGATCCGCCTGGGCGGCCGGGGCGCCTGGAAGCCGATCGTGGGCGTGGTCCGGGACTTCAAGACCAGTTCGGTGCGGGAGGCCACGCAGCCGATCATCCTGGCGTCGGAAAAGCAAAATTATCAAGTGGCGGGCATCCAGCTCCATCCGCAAAACCTTGCGAAGACCACGGGCGAAATCAAGGCGCGCTGGGAAGCCACTTTTCCGGCGTACGTCTACAACGGTTATTTCTTCGACGAAAGCATCGAGCGGTTCTACCGGCAGGAGAACCAGCTGGCGCTCACCTACCAGGTTTTTGCGGGCCTGGCCATCTTTATCTCCTGCCTGGGCCTCTACGGGTTGGTGTCGTTTTTGGCCGTGCAGAAAACCAAGGAGATCGGCATTCGCAAAGTGCTGGGCGCTTCCGTAGGCAGCATTGTCCTGCTGCTGTCGAGGGAATTTTTGCTGCTCATCACCCTCGCTTTCGCGTTGGCGGTCCCGACGGCGTACTACCTGATGAATGGCTGGCTGCAGAACTTCGTGTACCGGACCGACCTGGGCGTGGGCGCCTTCGCGGTGGCCATCGCCCTTTCGCTGGTCATTGCCTGGCTCACCATCGGCTACCGGGCCACCAAAGCCGCCCTGGCCAACCCGGTCAGGAGCCTGCGGACGGAGTAGCGGTTTGCGGTGGGTATCATTCGATGGCGATTTTTCCGGCAAGCAGCCCCTGATTCCTCGCTTGCCGCCTAAACAAAACACCCGGGAGGTCTCCCCGACCTCCCGGATAGAAGTACGGGGTGAGCCGACGCGCGCAACCTTTGTACCCCGTTCAAGTATACACCCGTGTGCCCTTCGCGCGGTTGACGCTTACCAAAACAAAATTTTGTTTCCGGGCATTAGACTACGGATTGTTTTGTTTCTTAACTGATTAACGAGCGGCGTGGTGTGCGCCTTGGTTTTATTTTGGCATTGGAAGGGGTTGGCGTCAACCCTTCGGCCGGCAAACCCGTCTTTCGGGCGAGGCCGTCTCCAACCAGTAACTCAAACCGCTGCTTGGCTAACCCGTTGCTGATAAACCATCCTACTGCATTCCAACGTGGATTCCGATCACAAAACGCCCAACTCCACCCGATCCGGTAAGCCTACGATCTCCCCCGGGCTGGATCGGATGTTTCTGGATCTCCACCGGGTTTACGCCTTCGTGGCCCGTTTCTTCCGGGAAGCTTTCCTGCCTCCTTACGAGTGGCAGGAGATCATCCGCCAGTTTTACGAAGTGGGCGTTCGGTCCCTGCCGCTGATTTCCCTGACCGGTTTCATCATGGGAATCGTTTTTACCAACCAGTCCCGCCCTTCCTTGTCGGAATTCGGGGCCACCTCCTGGTTGCCGGCCCTGATCTCGGTGGCCATCGTGCGGGCGCTGGCCCCGTTGGTCACCGCCATCATCGCCGCCGGACGGGTGGGGTCCAACATCGGGGCCGAACTGGGGTCGATGAAGGTGACCGAGCAGATCGACGCCATGGAGGTTTCGGCGACCAATCCCTTCAAGTTCCTGGTCGTCACCCGGGTGCTGGCCACTACGCTGATGGTTCCCACCCTGATGATGTACACGGTGCTGGTGGCGCTGCTGGGGGGCTACATCAACGTGCACCAGTACGAGGCGACCAGCTTCGTCACCTATTTCGACCAGGTGTTCGGCGCCATCACGTTCCTCGACATTTATTCCTCCATCCTCAAGTCGTTCGTATTCGGGTTTACCATCGGGATGGTGGGTTGCTACAAAGGGTACCATTCTTCAAAAGGAACGGAAGGCGTGGGAAGGGCCGCCAACGCCTCCGTGGTGTCTTCCATGTTTTTAATCTTCATCGAGGAATTGTTAATCCTTCAGATAGTCAACGCATTGCGACCCAGTTGATTCGCACCCGGAATGAAACAGCAGCCAACAATAGACTGGACCCGGGAAGTGATTTCGGTCCGGGGTTTGAAGAAAGCGTTCGACGCCTTTGAAGTGCTCAAGGGCGTGGACCTGCGTCTGCACCAGGGAGAAAACCTGGTGGTGCTGGGGCGGTCCGGAACCGGCAAGTCGGTGCTGATCAAGATCCTCACCGGCTTGCTGAAGGCGGACGAAGGCCACATCCGGGTGTTGGACCAGGACATTGACCAGCTTTCCCCGAAAGCGTGGGAAACCATGCGACTGAAAATCGGCTTTTCTTTCCAGAACAGCGCCCTCTACGACAGCATGACGGTGCGGGAAAACCTCCGGTTCGCCCTGGTGAGGCACTTCCGGTTGAGCGAGTCGGAAGTCGACCGCACCGTGGAAGAAGTCCTGGAGGCGGTGGGACTCGCGCAGACCCTCCACCAAATGCCGGCCGAACTTTCCGGGGGCCAGCGCAAGCGGATCGGCATTGCCCGGACGTTGATCCTCAAACCGGAGATTATGCTCTACGACGAACCCACCGCCGGCCTCGACCCGATCACCTGCATCGAGATCAACAACCTCATCAACGAGGTTCAGCGGCGGTTCAACACGTCCTCCATCATCATCACCCACGACCTCACCTGCGCCAAGATGACCGGCGACCGGATCGTGATGCTGCTGGACGGCCGGTTCGGCCGCGAAGGCACGTTCGAGGAGGTATTTGCTACGGATGACGAACGGGTGAAGGCATTTTACACGTATAACTTTGTGGAATAGATGGCAGCAGACAACAGGCGTTCGGTGATGGTGGGGGTTTTCGTGCTCCTGGCCCTCGTCATTTTGGTGGCCGGGATATTTACCCTCGGCGGCCAGCAAAAACGGTTTGGGAAAATGATCCAAGTGAGGACTGTATTCGACAACGTGGCCGGTTTAAAGGCCGGCAACAACGTCTGGTTTTCCGGCGTCAAGATCGGCACGGTGAAAAGGATTGACTTCTCCGGAAACTCGCAGGTGGAGATTGCCATGAACATTGAAGAAGATGCGCAACGCTACATCCGCCGGGATGCGAAGGCCCGGCTCAGTTCGGAAAGCCTGATCGGCAACAAGATCATCGAAATCTACGGCGGCAATCCCCAATCTCCTCCCGTGCAGGACGGTGACGTGCTCCGGTCCGCCCCCGTTTTGAGTACTGACGCGATGATGGAAACCCTGCAGGAAAACAACCAGAACCTGCTGCTCATCACCAACGACTTCAAGGTGCTCAGCGGTAAACTCGCCCGGGGCGAAGGAATGGTGGGCGCCCTGCTGACGGATTCCACCGTGGCCGACAATTTCCGGTCGGTCGTTTCCGGCCTTCAGCGCGCGTCGGCCAACACGGTTCGGGTATCCGGCGCGCTTTCCCGGTTTACCGAGAAACTGGACACGAAGGGCGGATTGGCCAACGAACTGCTGACCGACACGTTGGTTTTTGATCAGCTGAAAGCGTCGATCAATCAACTTCAGCAAACCACCTCGTCCGCCGCCCAGATGACCGATGACCTCAAGCGAGCCACCCAAAAACTCAGCTCCGATAAAAACGCCGTGGGCGTGCTGTTGAACGACGAAGCGTTCGCGACCGATTTGAAAAAGACCATGGACAACCTCGAAGCCAGCACGGAAAAGTTCGATGAAAATATGGAAGCCCTCCAGCACAACTTTCTGCTGAGGGGCTTTTTTAAGAAGAAGGCCAAAAACAAGGCCCGTCCACCCGCCCAATGACGGGCGCTGGCAAGCCCACCGATCCGGGGTAATTTACTCAACGGCTAACGCTCGCAGCCGCCATTTCCGGTTTACTGATCGGGTAGTTGGCGGGCGTTGGTTTCACCCCGGAGTTGACTAAAAAAAGGCGGCTTGTCTCATTACAGCTTGGAGGTGGATATTTCTTTGCGGGGAATCTGAATGAAAAAGGTAGTTCCCTGGTTTACCACGCTTTCAAACCAAATTTTACCCTGGTGCAGGTCCACCAGGCGTTTGACAATGGACATCCCTAGCCCCACGGATTCCTCTCCTTTCAATCCCGGCCGGCGGGCTTTGGTGAATTTCTCGAACAGGGTGGCGTGGTACTTCTCAGCAATGCCCACGCCGTTGTCTTTTACCGTAATGAGGATTGTCTCCGCTTCTTTCTCCAGGTGCACGTGAATTTGGCC
>JACMKY010000440.1 GCA_014379925.1 Cytophagales bacterium
AGCCGCAGGGCGATTTCGTAGTGCTTTCTGGCTTCGGCTTTCCGGTTCTGTTTCTCGTAGATCATTCCCAGCCGGAAGTTCGCCCCGGCCAGCGACGGCTCGTTGCCCTGGGGCTGGTGTTTGAGGTAGGAAAGCAGGCACGATTCGCCCCGTTCGAGCCGCTTCCCCGACAAGGCGCTGGTTTTGCCGATCTGAAATACCACCGGCAGGTTCGGCAAGGATGTTTGCTTCAGGAAATTCTCGAACGTCTCAAAAGCCTTGTCGTACTGCTGGGTATTCTGGTAGAAGTTTCCCAGGGCGTGGACGTACCGCCCGCTGTCGGGTGCGGCTCGGGTGAGGGCGAGGTACTCTTTTTCGGCCAGGTCCATTTTCTTGTCCTGCGTGTGGATGAAGGCCATGGCCAGGTGTCCTTCGGCCGGGTTGAGCGTTCGGAGCCGGTTCGCCACCTGGCGGGCTTTCTCCTTGCCGCCGCCCATGAAGCCCGGCGCGCGGACGTAAAACTGCACCAATCCCCACGTGGCGCTCTGGTGGTTGGGATCGAGGCGAAGGGTCTGCTCAAATTCCGACTTGATCTTATTGGCCAGGAAACCCTGTCGGATGGGGTTGGCATCCCGGGCGCAGAGGCCGTACGCCGCGCCCAACCAGTAGTGGTAGTCGGCATTCTTCGGATTGGCGTCCACGGCTTCCCGGAACCGGTCGGCGGCTTCCTCGTGTTGCCGGTGCTGAACCGCGATTCTTCCCAGGTAGTACTGCGCTTCGGCGTAATCGGGGCTGTTGTCGTCGATGGCCTTCAGGAGTTGCCCGGCTTCCCCGTATTGGCGGCTTTCGAACAGGCTGCGCGCTTTACCCACCGGGTTTTGCGCCTGTCCGACCAGGGCAAAACCGGTCAGGCACAGCAAGGTCAGCAGACTCCCGAGGGTATTCCCGGGCCGGCTGCTCCGGGCCACGCGCTGCGCCGTTTCCGGTTCCATTCTCATTTTCTTTGCAGGGTCTATTGATGCCCGTAAATCTTGTAAACGGGTTCGTCCAGCCGATCGGCCGCGGGCGAACAGGCGAAGGCGATCACCTCCGCGATTTCTTCCGGCTTCACCCAGACGTCGAAATTGGCACCGGGCATGTCGGCGCGGTTCGGTGGCGTGTCGATGATGTCGGGCACCACCACCGACGTGATTACGTTGTGCGCCTTGCCTTCCACGTTCAGCAGATCGGCTAGTTTGACCACCATCGCCTTGCTGATCGAATACGCCAGCACGCCCCGGCCGGAGTTGGCTTCCACGGCGGTGCGCGCCCCCACCAGCACGAGGCGTCCCCCGCCTTGTTGCTTCATTTGTCCGAACAAAGGCTGCGCCAGCAGGTAGGCCGATTTGAAGTTGAGCGAGATCATCCGGTCCAGCAACGCCTCGTCGGTTTCGGCCACGCCGCCCATGGCGAAGCTTCCCACCAGCAACGCCGCCGCTTCCACGGTCGGGTACTTCCCGGACAGGGAATCCACGAACGCCCGCGCGGATTTTTCGTTGAGTGCGTCCAGTTCCCGGACGTCCAGGTCGGGGTGGTGATTGAAGAGTTGGCGCAAGGAGTGGGCTTGTTCGGGATGACCAAGTTGGGAAAGGGCCACGACCTGGTAGCCATCCCGCAGAAACCGCCCCGTAACGGCCTGGCCCAGGTTGCCAGCGGAACCGGAAATAAGGATTGTTCTCTTCATAGCAGCCACTTAATCTTGGAAGTTGTTTTTGGTTATTGGAAGGTACAAACGACGGATTAACGCAAACCGCTCTTAAGATACTCTTAAGATAATTGTGATTGCGTGGAAATGGTTTTTTGCCTTACATTTAAGGAATAGACATTCCGGCTATGGCAACTGCGCTACACCCCCACCTTCGTGATCGTTTTTCAATTCTTCCGGGTAAAACCGAAAAGGCAACCCGTCTCTGCAAAGGCTACTCTTTGCTGGCCATTGTCCTTGCTTTCCTTGGTTGCCGGGAATCGAAGGAAGAAGTAACGCCCGAAAATTTATCCGGCGTTTGGGTGGAAGTGTCGGCGCGCGCCGATACCCTCGTTCTTAACCGGACGGCACCCCGCCTTGCCCCGACCGGCAACCCAGAGTCGAATACCCTGACGGTCAACCGAGGCAGAGCGGTCAACGCCGGCGGCCACGTGGTACCCAAGATCGGCAGCGGCCCTTACCAATTTTACATCCGGGAGGGGCGCATCCACGTCCGCAGCTTTCTTTCCAGCAACTCCAAGTTTTCGGATCACGCAATTGAGCAACGAAAGGATGGCCTTCGAATCGAAAATTTTTTCGAAGTAGGTTTCAATCAGCCCGCTACGGCCGTCCGAACGTTCGTCCGGTTGCCGTGACCAGCGGAGCGGTGGTGAATGGCTAACGGTCCGATTCCGGCCGGGCGGACGCTTCGATCGCCCGGGCCAGCGCCTCGAGGGCCGACCGGAGTGCCCGCGCCGTGGCAGGGTCCGATACGGTGCCGTCGGCGTCGAGCTTCGTGCGGACGAACGGTACGGTCAACGCCGCCCCCTCGACGATCTGCGCGGCCAGGGCGGTCAGGGTCAGCCGAAGGGAGGCGTGGGCTTTCTCTCCGCCCGTGGCCGACGGGGAGGCGCTCATCGCGGCGACCGGCTTGTCGTGGAATTCGCCCGTGGACACGGTCCAGTCCAGCGCATTTTTCAGCGCCCCCGGCATGCCGTAGGCGTACTCCGGCGTGCAGATGAGCACGCCGTCCGCGGATTGGAGCAGCCCGCGGAGCTCCCTGACCGATGCCGGCGCGTGGTTGCCGTCGCGTTCGGGGCTGAAGTGGGGCAGGTCGGCCAGTCCGTCGTAGAAGGTGATCACCATGGACGGGGGAGCCAACGTGGCGGCCGCGCGAACGAGGGCCGAGTTGGACGAATCGGCCCGCAGACTGCCGGAGATGGCCAGGATCCTCACGGGTAGCTTTGGTTGCGGTCGGCCCGGCGGCGACCGGTTGGCTTCGGCTTCACTGACGAACACGGCACGTACCCGCCTTCGAACAACCGGCCGGCTTTCAGGCCCAGTTTTTCTTCCATCTCCCCCACCGATTGCACTTCGTGCTGCCGAAACGCCCGGATGGCCAGGTGGGCACAGGCAACGGCATCCGAGAGGGCGCGGTGGTGGTCCAGCGGAATGTCGAGCGTGGCCGCCAGGGCGTTTAGCCGGTAGGAAAGTTGCCCCCGCCACACTTTCCGGGCCATGGCCAGGCTGCACGAATACCGGAGGTCGGGGTACGGCAGGGCGTAGTAGGTAAGCAAACTCCGCAGCACACTCAGGTCGAAGCCGGCGTTGTGGGCCAGCACCAGGCGTCCTTCCAGGTAAGGCCGCAGTGCCGGCCACAGTCCGTCAAATTCCGGCTCGTTGCGCACGTGTTGAGCCGCAATGCCGTGCAGGTAGGTATTGAAAGAATTGAACCGGAGTTCGGGCGGCCGGATCAGCCAGGCCCGGCTCTCCACCACCTGGCCGTTGCGGACGACGCAGAGGCCGATTTCGCAGGCACTGTGGCGCCGTTCGTTGGCCGTTTCAAAATCGATGGCGACAAAGTCCATGGGCATGGGGCAGTAATGGGTAGTCAGTGGCCGGCAGTCCGTATTCGGCAACGCGTAAGATAGCAAAACAACGGGGACAAGCACCAAGGCAGAATTGTTTTGATACTTTCTTCGGGTGCATTGCTAAAGCGGACCACCCCAACCATCTTTCTAAGCATTAACCGGAGAAGGCCTTCGACCCGGTGGTATTTTGTCATCTTTTCGCCAGGGTTATGGCGTGCGGGGCAATTTGCTCAATAGACAACACTTTATCGACTGCATTCAAGCGGATGGCCTCCTTGGGCATACCAAACACGACGCACGACTGCTCATTTTGGGCAATCGTTTTGGCACCGGCTTCTTTCATTTCCAGCAGGCCTCTGGCTCCGTCATCTCCCATGCCGGTCATCAATATCCCTACGCAGTTCTTGCCCGCGTAGTTGGCCGCCGAGCGAAACAATACATCCACCGAGGGACGGTGCCGGTTCACCAAGGGGCCATCCATTACTTCCACGTAATACTGCGCGCCGCTCCGCTTCAGCAGGGTATGGCGGTTACCGGGGGCAATCAGGGCGCGGCCCGGAATAACGCGGTCTCCGTTTTCGGCTTCCTTGACCGTAATGGGGCAGATTTCATTGAGCCGGTTGGCAAAGGAACGAGTAAATTGTTCGGGCATATGTTGCACAACGACAATGCCGGGAGCATCCAGTGGCATCTGTTCCAGAAACGTCCGAAGCGCCTCAGTACCGCCGGTAGAGGCACCCACTACGATTACTTTTTCGGTGGTTTCCAGCATACTCCGGGATGGAGTGGAACGGAGAACGGCATCGGTGGACAATTTGGGAGCCACTTCCAACGGGCGTCCACCCGGTACGTTGCGGGAACCGATGCGCCGCAGTTTGGCGTGCGCCGCCGCTTTTACTGCTTCACAAATCACGGTGGTCGAATCCTGTAAAGATTGCTGATCATGCAGGGTTGGCTTGGTGAGAATATCCACGGCACCGTATTCCAGCGCCCTCAGGGCCGATTCAGTGCCCGCCGCCGTCAGGCTGGAAATAATGACTACCGGGATGGGGTGCTGGGCCATGAGCTTACGCAAAAAAGTAAGGCCATCCATCCGGGGCATTTCCACGTCCAGCGTGATCACATCCGGTACTACCTGACTTATTTTAGTGGCGGCTACGTAGGGATCAGAGGCCGTGCCCACTACTTCAATCATGGGATCGGACTTGAGCAATTTTGCCAATGTTTGCCGCACAACGGCGGAGTCATCCACGATCAGCACTTTTATTTTTTCCTTCATTCCCTTGACAATTCTACATTTTAACGGGTCGCATTATCACCTCGCCCGAGTAGGTGTTGAATACTATTTTGCGGCCCGACGGCCCTCCTACACTGGCACCCACGATCGGTATCTGATTTTCTCTTAACATTTCTTCGGCTATTTCCACGTTTCGCTTGCCCACCATCCAGATGCCCTGGTCATTTTCCGCGTAGCCTTTTCCGCCGAAGAGTTTGGCTTGCAAGTGCCGGGGATTGCTGCCGAGCAGGACCAGGCGTTCAATCAATTTGGGGATAGCGATGTTGCCATATTTGGGTGAAGCCAGCCCTTCGCCCTTCCAGAAAGAGAGCAGGTAGTGATTGATACCACCCACCCGTAAAACCGGATCCCAAAGGCATACGGCTACGCAAGTTCCCAGAATGGTGGTGACCCGGTGGGGTTGGTGGTGGGCAAACAGGGCACCGGGGAGGAGATAATGCGTAGCGTATTCGGACGAACCCGTTTGTGATTCCCCCGGAGCAGTGTTGGCACCCTTAATCATTGCGTCTCCCGGCTGTCAGTAGCAGTGAAGAACAAGGTTTGACCGTCGTCGAAATCTTCCTGCTCCTCCGTAGCGGGTGCCTCCGGGATGGTGATGGTGAAAATACTTCCCTTCTTTGGCTTACTGCTTACCGATACTGCTCCTCCCATTACTTCCAGCAAGGCCTTCACGATGGATAACCCGAGCCCGTGGCCGCCGTGTTCCTTCACGGAAGTAGCATCGAGTTGGGTGAAGCGATTGAAAACATTTTCCAGGTGTTGCTCCGCAATCCCCAATCCGTAGTCCCGAACCGTAACCCGCAAAGTATTGTCTTCCAGCGAAAGAGTAACTTTAATCCCTCCACCCGGTTGACTGAACTCAACGGCGTTGG
>JACMKY010000441.1 GCA_014379925.1 Cytophagales bacterium
GTATCCGTCGGCACAGGACGTTTTCGTGGGGGCAAACGACATCGTTGCCGATCCCCGCTTCGTGGATGTTCAACCTGACCCGACCAAGGGTAATTTCCGGCTGGCAAAAGATAGCCGCGGACAGGATTCCGGTTGCAATGAGGTGGCCCAGCCGACGGACATTACGGGCAAAGCGCGTCCGGCCGGGGCGGGCAAAGACCGGGGGGCTTTTGAACAGTAATAACGAAGGGTTAAGTTTGCGCCGAACCAACTGAATGCCTACCGGCTTCAACCCGTAAACTGATTCGTTCAGCACGCAGGAGCCTGAAATTTAAGGTTGTGCGATGGCGGTGAGGCACTGCGAACTGCCATGCCAAGTTCGCACCTCCGCGTTACGATCAAAAGCGATGAAAACAATTCTGCTTGGCTTAATTGTCAGTACGTTTTTACGGAGTGGTGCAATGGCCCAGCAATCAACTGGCTTCAAATCAGTCATTGCCGTTTGGGAATACACGTATCTTAAATCATTCGACGGACAGCACGAACAACTGCTTCGATTCATTGAGAAAAACTGGTTTGCAATGGACAGCATTGCCAGTCGACAAGGCCTAATGGTAGACTATGAATTGTTCGAGACCGGAGAAAAGGAAACAGGTGACTGGAACGTCGTCGTAGCGGTAGCTTACCCGTCAAGAAACGGGTACGAAGCGATTGAAGAGAAGTTCGAGTCCATCCGGCGCGGGCACGTCAAGGTGCTTATTGAAGGCAAAGACCTGGCTCAGTTGGGTAGGATAGTTCTGTCTCAAAAGCTTTACCCGCGAACTCCTTGAAAAAGCTGGCCATTGGCATTGATATTGGCGGGACCAGAACTAAAATCGGCCTGGTGGGTCTCGACAGCGGGCAGGTTGAGGCCATGCTCGTTACCCCTACCGAAACCAAAGACGGGGAGCGTTTTCTTCAACGAATCGGCGAAGCCATCCGCCAGTTTAAGCACCAAGCCGCCGGGCAACGGGCGTCGCTGGCGGGCGTGGGGGTGGGCGTACCCAGTTTTGTCTTTGCCGATGGAACGGTGGATTCCACCTACGGATTTCTGGAGTTCATGGAAGATTATCCGCTGGCCCAGAAAATTGAAGAGGCGCACGGAATGCCTTGTTTCATTGACAACGATGCGCGGGTGGTTGCCCTGGGCGAAGCGGTTTACGGGCAAGGGAAAGGCTTCCGCCGCGTATTGGTGCTCACTTTAGGCACCGGGCTGGGATTGGGCTTTACCATCGACGGCAAACTCGACGGGCCGTTGCCGTTTGCCCACATGGGCGGTCACCTTACCATTACAACCAATGAAATTACGTGCTACTGCGGCAAAACCGGCTGTCTGGAATCGCTCGTTTCGGCGTCGGGCATTCGTGCCATAGCGGCTCGGTTTCAGTGGCCGCAGCAATACCCGGACTTACCACTGACGGCCGAAACCATCTTTACCGAAAGACAAGCCGGTAACCGGGCGGCCGAAGCGATTGTGCAGGAATACCTCGGGTATTTAAAAACCGGGATTGACAATTACGTCAATCTGTACGCGCCCGACCTCATTGTGTTGGGCGGTGGAATTGCCAAAGGCTTGAAACCGGATGTCGACAAAATCCATGATCCCCAGTTGTTGAATCCTTACAAAGCGTACAAAACCAGCATCGTCATCTCCACACTGGAAGAGCAGGCGGGTATTTTAGGCAGCGCGGCCCTGCTCAGGCAGGCCCTTTTTTGACAACCACGGATGAATTGCAACGAGTCAACCGGTCAACGTACGCCGTGAGAAACCAGTCCGAGAGATGGATTTTGTACTCAGTAGCCGCCGCCTTCTGCTGGGGATGCTGGGGCGTGGTGGCTAAACTGGTTTCGGATCAGGTTACTCCGTTTACCAACCACCTGTTGTTTAGCGCGGGAATGCTGCTGACCCTGCCGTTGGTCGTCAAAAGACTCGGAATTACGAGACCGAACCGCCAAGGCATTCTCTGGGGCCTGGTGGCGGGGGTACTGGCCGTAACGGGAAACGTGGCGGTGTACAAGGCGTTTAGCACGGGCGGTCTGGCGGCCATTGTGATTCCGGTGACCAATCTTTATCCGCTCGTGACCATTGTCATTGCGCTGTTGGTCTTCAAAGAAAAACTGAACTGGATCAACGCCGTTGGTATTTTGTTGGCAATTCCCGCCGTCGTGATGCTGTCGGGCGAGTCTTTGTTATTCGACAATCCGGCGGCTTTTTTCCGGAGTATCGGGCTAAATTCCTGGCTGTTGTATTCGTTGGTGGCGTTGTTTTTATGGGGCGTTTTCAGTGCCGCCCAAAAAGAGACGACCAACTTCATTCCGGCCGAGTGGTCGTACGTCAGCTTTCTTGTTTCGTCGGTGTTGATTGCCCTGGTCTTTGCCGCGTTCGGCTGGGTTGATTTCGCCCTGTCAACCAAAACCCTGGTGCTGGGTTCGTTGGCCGGTATGCTCAACGGACTGGGCGTATTGGCGAGTTTTGCGGCTTACCGTGCCGAAGGGAAAGCCTCGAAAGTCACCACGATTGCGGGGGCGTTGCAACCGGTATTTACGATTATACTGGCGATTATTTTCCTGGCCGAAAGTCTTTCGTTTGTTGAATCGCTGGGCATCGTGCTGGCCATCATCGGTGCCTTCACCTTGTCGTACGAACCGGCGAAAACCGAACCCAAACCGGCCATGAACCAAGTGTAAATAGCGATTAAAAGAAGCACCCATGGACGCAATCCTGCGTGAGATTTTAGACATACCCGCCCGGGCGAAGGAGGTTGTAAACCGCCCGGTGGAAGCCTTGCCGTTGCGGGTACCCTACCTCGGAATGGGGTCGTCGTATTTTGCCCCGCTGGCATTTAAATACCTGGGCGTACCCATTTACCCCGAACTGGCCTCCGAGTACGTCTACTATCTGGCCAAGGGCACCACCCCGATGGCGGTCATTTTATCGCAGTCCGGCCGAAGCAGCGAGGCCCTGTGGTGCCGGGCGCTTTTCGATCAATACGTGGCCGTGTCCAATGACCCGGCCAGTGCATTGTGTACGGCAGCGAACGTAGCCCGGGTCGTGCCGATTTTGGCGGGCGAGGAGCGGTACTCTTCCTCTAAAACCTACGTCAACACCTTGGTAGCGCTGTTTAAAGGCTTCGGTTTTACGCCTGCTTCGTCGGTAGAACGAATTACGGACCACCTGAACCGCTATCGGGAGCAGGGAGAACGCTTGGCCACGGAGGTATTTGAGGTGCTCAGCCAGCAACGCATCCACGGCATCTACCTTACCGGCAGTGGCCCCAATATCGCTACCGCCCTGGAAGCGGCGCTCATTTTAAGCGAAAGCACCAAGCTGAACTTCCACGGGTTGGCGATGGCTCAGTACGATCACGGGCCCAAGGAAACCGCCAAAAACAGCATCGTCATTCAGATTCTGGCGAAGGGGGAAGCCTACCAACGGACCCGCCGGTTATCGGAACGGATCGCCGAGGCCGGAGCCCGGGTGTTTACCGTTGAAACGCCCGACGCGGAGGAGCCCTATTCCATCCTGCACAACATCATTCCCTTCAATTTTATGGCCTATTACCTGGCCCTGAAACTGCACATCGGCGAGACGTTTGTCGTGGGCGGAAAAGTAACCGAAGCGATCTGAACGAGCATGAAATTCATTTTACTCGCCGTCTTGGCCGCAACCTTCGTTTTTCCACTCCGGGCCCAACCGGTCAAACGGATTTACCTCGCCAATGATGACCACACCGACTACATGTGGACGGGCAACGAGGCGCAATACGACACCGCATTTGTTCGCATGTTGGATTATTACGTGCATCAAATTGATTCAACCAAAAATAACCCCGACGACTTTCAGGCCCGCTGGAACTGCGATGGCAGTTATTGGCTGAGAACCTACCAGAAATACCGTAGCCCGGCCCAGTTCAATCGCCTGATCGGATACGTAAAATCGGGACACGTCAGCAGTCCGTTAAATTCTTTGGTGAGTACCTACGGAGCCCAGCCCACCGAGGCGGTTTTGCGCGGCATGTACTACGCCGGGCAACTCGAACGCCAGTACGACCTGCGTTTTCCGATGGCGGTTTGCATGGAAAACCAGACCTTGCCTTTTGGCCTGGGTTCGCTTTGGGCGGGTTCGGGGGCCAAGTACAGCTGGCGGGGGGTGTGCAGTTGTGCCTCGAAAATCCAGCCCAAGCTGAGCGTCCGAAAACACCAGCTTTACCACTACGCGGGATTTGACAACCGCCGCGTGTTGATGAAATGGTACAACCGTCATCCTCAATCCGTTGACATCGGTGGTTACGCGGAAACCCGCACGGAATCCAAGGTGAAGCATCCGGTTCCCGACATCCGCAGCCGGGTTGCCGTCTTGGAAGCCATGTGCGATACCACCACGCCCAATTCGGCCTATCCCTACAACGTGGCCGGCGCCTTTGGCTACGGTTGGGATGATCTGGCTACCTACAACTCGCCCGCTTTTATCACCGCCGCCCGGCA
>JACMKY010000442.1 GCA_014379925.1 Cytophagales bacterium
CACCTGAGCTTTGATAACTACCACGCCAAAGCCGACCGCACTTTCCGCCTCGTGACGGAGTTGCACTTCGACGGGGTAAGCCACACGCCGGGCGTGCCAAACCCGATGGGAAACGCCCTGCGCACCGATTTTTCCCAACTGGAGCGCGTGGCGATGATTAAGGGTATTCCCAACGCATTGGTCTCAGTGCCGAACGCGGCAGGAAGCGGGGCTGCCAGGAAGTTCAAGGAAGAAGAAACGGTGGCCTTTGCCGAGCCGCAATTTTTCGACGTGTTCGATTACCGGTGGGTAAAGGGCGATCCGAAAACGGCCCTCAGCGCGCCCAATTCGGCGGTGTTGACCCGGAAACAGGCGGCCAAGTACTTCGGTCGGGCAGATCCCATCGGACGGGTGGTTCGCCTCGACAACCAAACCGACTTTAAAGTAACGGGTATCCTCGACGACATTCCCGAAAACACCGATCACCGGCACGGGGTATTCCTTTCCTATTCTACCCTCAAAGCGTATTTGCCCGACGGCTCCCAGTTGGACAACTGGGGTGGAATAAACAGCGATACGCGCTGCTTCGTGGTGCTTCCCCCCCATTTCACCAAGGCGCAACTGGCGGGGTTGCTGCCCGGTTTCACCAAAAAGTACAACGGAGAGGACGCCCGCGCCTACCACTACCAGGTGCAGCCACTCGCCGACATCCACTTCAACGGCGACTACAATGGCTACGTGAGCAAGCCCCTGATCTGGTCGTTGGCGCTGGTGGGGCTGTTCCTGGTCGGGACGGCCTGCATCAACTTCGTCAACCTGGCCACGGCGCAAGCCCTCAAGCGCTCGAAGGAAGTGGGCATCCGCAAGGTGGTGGGCAGCACCCAGGCGCAGCTTTTTTGGCAGTTCATCGGCGAAACGGCCCTGGTCACCGCGCTGTCGGTGGGGGGGGCGGTGGTTTTCACGCGACTGGCCTTGTCCTTCGTCAACGAGTGGTTTGAATCGAATCTGGCATTCGATCCGCTCCGTGACCCTCAACTGCTGATCTTCCTGCCCCTGCTGACGCTGCTGGTCATTTTCCTCGCCGGGTTCTATCCCGCCCTGGTCTTGTCGGGCTTCCAACCCGTGGTGGCGCTGAAGGGCCGGGTTTCCGCGCGGCACGTTGGCAGCATTTCCCTCCGGCGGGGGTTGATCGTGGCGCAATTTGCCATCTCCCAGGTGCTCATCATCGGCACCCTGGTGGTGACCACCCAGATGGATTACGCCAAGCAAGCCGACCTGGGTTTCAACCGGGATGCCCTCCTGATGATGCCCGTGCCGGTGCAAGACAAGACCAAAATGGAGACCATGCGCAACCGGATGCTCCAGGTGCCGGGCGTGGAAAAAATCAGCCTCCACTACACGGCTCCCGCTTCCGGCTCCAACAACACGTCCAACCTCCGGTACGATACCCGCACGAAGGACGAGGTATTTTACATCAACACCAAACCCGCCGACCGCCATTACCTGGATACGTACGGGCTGAAACTGGTGGCCGGGCGGAACCTGGTGCAAAGCGATAC
>JACMKY010000443.1 GCA_014379925.1 Cytophagales bacterium
ACGCAGGCATTCTGCCTGTCGGTGGCCGGACTGGGCGAGCGGCTGGGCGTGGCGTTCCTGCAATTGCCCCCCTCCTTCGGTCCGGCCAACGGGCCAATCCTGGCGAACTACCTCCGGCAGTTTCCCGCGTCCATCCCCCTGGCCGTGGAGTTCCGCCACCCCGACTGGTTCAACCAGCCAGCCGTATGGCACCAAACGTTGGCGATGCTGCGCGATCACGGCGTGAGTACGGTCATCACTGACGTGGCGGGCCGCCGCGACGCGTTGCACCAGAGCTTGACCACGCCGACGGCCTTCATTCGCTACGTAGGCAATATGCCGCGTCCCACCGACTATTCCCGCCTGGATGCCTGGGTGCAACGCCTCAAAAGCTGGCTGGAAAGCGGACTGGAGCGGCTCTATTTCTTCGTTCACGAGTTCGACAACATTATTTCCCCGGAAGTGTGCCGGTACCTGATCCGCGAATTAAACCGGCACTGCGGACTGCAAATGGCCGAGCCGAGGTTGCTGGCGCAGGTGGTGCAGGGGACTTTGTTTTAGAAAATTTCCGAACCGAGGCTTGCATTTTTCGTTTGTACGCCTACCTTTGTCGGTATGAATCGTGCGCACGCTCACTACTACGCCCATTATCACATTTACCCAACGGGGATTCGGGCCGGTAGTTGGTGTTCGCTTTAGCAAAGAACAACGCAACGCATCACGTAGCCTGACTCTCCCACCCGAGTCAGGTTTTTTGTTTTAATCCCTTAGCGCCATGCTATACCGCACCACGTTAACGCCCATGCAGCAGGAATACGAGAAGTACACGGCGGAAGACCACCGCGTTTGGCAGATCCTGTTCGAAAGGCAAATCAAGAACCTGCCCGCCGCGGCTACCGACGAGTACCTGAGGGGTATCGAGCAGGTAGGTTTCGTGCCCGATCGGATCCCTGACTTCGAGGCGGTAAATCGGCGGTTGAAACCCCTGACCGGCTGGCAATTGCACGTAGTGCCCGGCCTGATTCCCAACCGGGAGTTTTTCGAGTTGATGTCGAATTGCAACTTCTGTGCCACCACCTGGCTGCGGAAAATGAGTCAACTGGACTACCTGGAGGAACCGGACATGTTTCACGACGTGTTCGGCCACGTGCCGCTGCTCACCAACCAGCCGCTCTGTGACTTCCTGGAAAACCTGAGCCGCATCGCCCTGCGGTTCGTCGACAACGAACGCATCATTGAACTGATCTCCCGCGTCTACTGGTTCACGGTCGAATTTGGTCTCATCCGGGAAGGGGGACAACTGAAGATTTACGGGGCCGGCATCTTGTCGTCGGCGGGAGAGACCAAATACGCGCTGTCCGGCTTGGGTTCGGCGGGCGAGGTTCCGGAGCGCGTGCCTTACGCAGTGCGGGACGTGCTCGATACGCCGTACATCAAGGAAAGATTCCAGGACAAGTACTTCGTGATCGAATCCTACGAACAACTCTACGGCTCGGTGGACGAAATCGAACGCCGGCTGGAAGAAGAAGCCAAAGCGATCGGGATGAGGAGTTGATGGCCGTCGGAGGCCCAGGAATCGCTTTCAAGTTGACGAACGCGGTGCAGCTCGTCTGCCGACGCGCGACCGGCGTACCCGGTAAGAAATACGAAACCAGGCTGCTCATTTGCGCACCTACTTCTCCGTCTCAACCTTCCAAACTCCAACGTGAAAACCGTCATCATCCAGTACAACGCGGGCAACATCCAGTCGGTGACCTACGCCCTGGAACGACTCGGCGTGAGTGCCCTGCTCACCGACGACGAGGCCGAAATCCGTTCCGCCGACCGGGTCATTTTTCCAGGGGTGGGCGAGGCCAGTACCGCCATGCGCTACCTGCGGGAGCGGGGCCTCCACCGCATCCTGCCCACGCTCACGCAACCCGTGCTGGGCGTGTGCCTGGGGCTGCAACTGATGTGCACTCATTCGGAGGAGAACGAGACGGATTGCCTGAATATCTTCGATATCCGGGTGAAAAAGTTCGTGGCCGATCCCGTTCACAAAGTACCCCACATGGGCTGGAACGGGCTGGTGCACCTGCGGGGAGCGTTAACCAACGGACTGGCCGAAGGTGCGTTCGTCTACTTTGTCCACAGCTATTACGCGGAACTGAGCCCGTACACCGCCGCCCAAACCGACTACGTTCACCCCTTCAGCGCCGTGTTGCAGAAGGGCAACTTCTACGCCACGCAGTTTCACCCCGAAAAAAGCGGTCAGGCCGGCGCGCGTATCTTGCAGAACTTTCTGGAAATCAGTCCAAATGCTGCGCAAAAGGTGCTGATTAAGCCCGATTTGTGGGAAGTAAATTCGTAGAAATATTCTCTGCACGATGACGGGGTTAATCTAATCCTCCGGGAGTTCCGAACCCTTGGAGGGTTGCGGTCCGCTGGCTCCGGTCAGCAGTCCCGTCCGGCGCGGTTACACCAAACTCTTTCGAATGATCCAAATCATTCCCGCCATTGACCTCATCGACGGCAAGTGCGTCCGGCTCACGCAGGGCGACTACGCGCAGAAAAAGGAGTACAACACCAACCCGCTGGCCGTGGCCCAGTCGTTTGAGGAGGCCGGCCTGACCCGTCTGCACCTGGTGGACCTGGACGGGGCCCGGCAGAAGCGGATCGTCAACCACCGCGTGCTGGAACGGATTGCCACGCACACGCGCCTGCACATCGACTTCGGCGGCGGCGTGCAGTCGGACGAAGACATCGCCCTCGCTTTCAGCGCCGGCGCTCACCAGGTGACCGGCGGGAGTGTGGCCGTCCGCAACCGTTCCTTGTTCGAGCGTTGGCTGGAGCGGTACGGGAGCGAGAAAATTATTTTGGGTGCCGATGCCCGGGCCGAGAAGATTGCGGTGGGCGGCTGGCAGGAGGCGACCGAAACGTCGGTTTTCGATTTTGTGGCCGACTACGCCCAAAAGGGAATCCGCTACGTGATCAGCACCGACGTGGCCAAGGATGGTTTGCTGCAAGGGCCTTCGTTCGAGTTATACCGCCAACTACAAAACTGCTCTCCGTCGGTGCACCTCATTGCCAGCGGCGGGGTGAGTTCGGTGGCCGACATTCTTGGTTTGAATGAAATGGGTATCTTCGGCGTTATCGTGGGCAAGGCCATTTACGAGGGAAGGATTTCCCTGGCAGAGTTAGAAAAGCTCAACCGTTGAATAACGTGGCGGGTTCTCAAACCCGTCACCACCCAAACGCGCCGGGTTTGACTGGCTGCTGAATACGGACTACTGGCTACTGAATCCGCACCCATGCTCACCAAAAGAATCATTCCCTGCCTCGACATCAAGGACGGCACCACGGTGAAGGGCGTCAACTTCCTGAACCTGCGCGAGGCGGGTGATCCGGTGGAACTGGCGCGCTTCTACGCCGAACAAGGGGCCGATGAACTGGTTTTTCTGGACATTACCGCCACGGTGGAAGGCCGCAAGACGCTGGTCGAGCTGGTCCGGCGGGTGGCCTACGCCATCAACATCCCCTTCACGGTGGGAGGTGGCATCGGCTCCATCGCCGACGTGTCGGCGCTGTTGCGGGCCGGGGCCGACAAAGTTTCCATTAACTCGGCGGCGGTGCGCAATCCGGACCTGGTCAACCAACTGGCGCGGGAGTTCGGCAGCCAGTGCGTGGTGGTGGCGATTGATACCCGTTTCATCAGCGGCGAACACCGGGTGCATACGCACGGGGGAAGGCAGCCCACCGAACTCCGTACCGTTGCCTGGGCCAAAGAAGTGGAAGCGCGCGGGGCGGGGGAAATCCTGCTCACTTCCATGGACACCGACGGGACCAAAAACGGCTTTGCCCTCGAACTCACCGCCCGCATCTCGGCCGACGTTTCCATTCCCATCGTCGCTTCGGGCGGGGCCGGCACGATGCGGCACTTCGAAGAGGTGTTTACCACCGGAAGGGCCGACGCCGCCCTGGCCGCCAGTATTTTCCACTTCAAGGAAATCGCGCTGCCCGAACTGAAAGCCTTCCTAAAAGAAAAACACATTGCGGTCCGGATGGACTGAGCAGTTGTAGGTTATGAGTCGTACGTCACAAGTCGTGCAAAGCATTGCCAATCAATCAGTCTGGTAAGCAAGCAACGTCAATTATTTCGGGTGAGCGGCACCCCGCTCACGAGCTTAACTGCCGATCCCTTGTAAAAATCCCCAGCCCTACCAATCCTTGCGAAGCAACCGCCCCGGCGGACCGGCTGCGCACCAGCCCAGTCTTACCCGTCAAACCCTACTAACTCTTCCACCCTTATCCAATGCAGATTGATTTTGACAAGAACGGGGGCCTGGTGCCGGCAGTGGTGCAAGACAGCCGGACCGGCCAGG
>JACMKY010000444.1 GCA_014379925.1 Cytophagales bacterium
GAGTTGTTTTTGATGAGTGTGCTTTCGTTGTAAGAATACCCGCCCGACACGTAGTAGGTCGTGCTTTCATTGCCGCCCGAAATCCGCACGCCGTAATCCTGCTGCTTCGCGTTTTTCTGAAGTAGGGGCGATTGCCAGTCGTAGGTGGGCGAGTTGCCTAGGTAGGCCGCGTTGGCCGGATCGAACACCGTGGGTAGGTTTTTGGCTTCGTTGGAGTTGTTGGCGTAGGCTTCGCGGTACAGCGAAACAAACTCCGGCGTGCTGAGCATATTGTACCTTTTAACCACGTTCGACATCCCCGCCGAGGCCGACACCTCCACGCGGGGCGTGCCGTTCTGGCCTTTTTTAGTGGTAATCAGCACTACTCCGTTGGCCGCCCGCACCCCGTAAATCGCCGCCGCCGAGGCGTCTTTCAACACTGAAATGCTCTCGATGTCGTTGGGGTTGATCATCGAAAGCACGTTGACGTTTCCCCGGATGTCCGACACGACCGACGCCTGCGCTCCGTCGCTGCCCGAACCATATTCGGTGAGCGGGATACCATCGACTACGTACAGCGGCTCGGCGTTGCCGAAGGTGCCGACGCCACGTATACGTACCTGCGGACGGGCGTTGGGGCTACCGCCAGGGGTACTCACAAATACACCCGCCATCCGTCCCTGCATGGCGAGTTCGGGAGCCTGGGCAATGCTTTTGGCGATGTCACGGGCACCGACCGAAGAAACGGAACCTGTCAAATCGCGTTTGTCTTTGCTACCATACCCAATCACGACCACCTCGGAAAGATCGCTAGCCGAAACGGCGAGTGTGATGTTCAGGTTGGTGGCGCTACCGACGGGCACTTCCTTCGTTTCGTAGCCTACCGACGACACAACGATGCGCGATGTACCCGAAGGAAGGTTGAGCCGGAAAGTTCCGTTGGCATCCGATATCGTTCCCGTCGTGGTGCCTTTCAGCGTGATGGAAGCGCCCGGCACGCCGGAACTGGTCTCGCTCGATTGCACGCGCCCGGTCAGTTGTCGATCCTGGGCGAGCAAATAACCCGGAAGAAGCAGGCAAAGCCAGGCAGCCGGGAGTGCCCTTCGAAGGCGTGAAAAGAAAGCCATACGGTATTAGGTTTAGAGGTGAAGAGATTAAGTACGAATCAACGTCTGGGGATGGGGCAATCGGTTTAGAGGAAATGCTACATCCACGCGATGCCCAACACCAGCAGCGACACCAGCAACAGAAACAGGAGCAATTCGAAGAAATAGCTTTGTTCGGGAGCAGCGGATCCTATCCGTTCGCGCACCGTTCTGCCGTAGTGTCGGAAGCGTTTGGTTAGAGACATAGGGTAAATGCCGAAGCGAAGGTAGCTCCCGACGATCGGCACCGGTTGGACAATTCTTGCAAAAACTTGGACGCTCGTTGCGGGCTGTCCTGCACTGATCCGCCCGGTCTTGCAGCAATCCAGTGCAGGAATTTAATTGCGCCGTTGACTGCCAGGGTTTTCTGATAAAGTGGTACCTTCCCCCATGCCCTTGTCTTGCCTTCACATTTGGCGGCGTGCCGCTGTGATCACCCTGCTGACGTTGGGCGGGGCGGCCCCTGGGTGGGCGCAGCCCGCCTTTGAGCACCTGACAACTGCCGACGGCCTCGCCCAAAGCACGGTATGGGAAATTACCCAGGATCGGAAGGGGTTCATCTGGATGGCCACCGCCGATGGCCTGGCCCGCTTCGACGGGCACACGTTTAATGTTTTCCGCCACCAGCCCGGCCAACCTGGCTCGTTGCCCACCAACGACATCGCGACCCTTCACGCCGACCGGCACAACACGCTCTGGGTGGCCCCGCGTAACGGTGGGCTGAACCGGCTTCGACCCGAACGCGAAACGTTCGAGCACTATCCGACGACGCTCCAGGGCGAAGCCATTGGGCAGGCGAGCATAACCTGCTTCGCCGAAGACCCCGAACACCTGTGGATTGGCACCAGCGAACACGGTCTGCTGGGCTACGAGTACCGCAGCAACCGTGTCCTGCGCTGGCCCGACGCCCGCCTGGGGCACTCGGTCACGGCCTTGCTCCGCGAGGGTGACTGGCTCTGGATCGGTACCGGCGGGGGGGGATTTTTCAGAATGCATCTCCAAACGGGTGAACTCACCCACATCAATGTTCCATTCTCAACTGACGTCAATGAGCGCCATCGGGGCATTTCAGTTATCCGCCGCGACCGCCGGGGCCGGTATTGGGTGGGTACCCAGGGGCAAGGCTTGTTTCGTTTCGAGCCGAAAACGGGCCGCGTCGTTTCCACGTTTTTCAAACCCGGCGTGTACGAAACGGTCAACATCATCCTCGACGTGACAGAGGATCGGGCGGGCAACCTCTGGGTCATGACCGACTACGGTGCGCTTAGGTACCCCGGTGGGGAGATGACCCGTCCCAGCGTGTTGCTTCCCGACCCCGAAAACGAGAAAAGCCTGAGTACCCACGCCCTGAAAAAAGCCTTTTGCGATGCCGATGGCAATCTCTGGATCGGTACCTGGCAGGGTGGGGTAAACATACTACGGGCCAGGGGGGAAGTGTTCTCCGCCCTGCGCCACCAGCCCTTCAACCCCCAAAGCCTGCCCATCGCCAAAGCTGCCCCAGTCGTCAGCGATGGGCAGGGCGGGTTGTGGGTGGGGTCGAACAAAGGCCTTACGGCTATCTCACCCGACCGGAAACGGTTCCGACAGTTCACC
>JACMKY010000445.1 GCA_014379925.1 Cytophagales bacterium
CAAGATTACGGCTACGCTGATTTCATAAAAACGGTAGACGCCGTAATTGTAGGTCGCAAGACTTATGACAAAGTAATTTCTATGGGCCACGATTTTCCACACACCGACAAAGACGCTTACGTAATAACAAGGACTTCGAAACCAAGCATTGGTTCTGTGAAGTTTTACACGAAAAGTTTAAAAGATCTGGTTGCTAAACTAAAGAGCGAACCAGGAAAAAATGTTTTCGTTGACGGTGGAGCAGAAATAGTAAATGCTTTACTTAAAGACAATCTTATTGATGAGTTTTATATTTCAGTTATTCCAATTATTCTTGGTGACGGAATTTCATTATTCAGAAGTGGTACATCAGAAACGAAATTAAAACTTGTAAATTCAACGTATTTTGACAAAGGGCTCGTTCAATTGCACTACGTTCGGGCAGACAATTAAGCAAGCTAAAACGGTCGAACCAAGAAACCCAGCCCACAAATCGGTTTAGCGAAAATGGCGGCTGACGAAGTTAACGTAACGTTTGGACTTTTAGCTGGCTTTAGTTCAATACCGATAGTAAGTACTTCTATTCCGTCACTTCGTCAAACCGAAAACCGCTGGTCAACACCGAACGAACCCTGAGCAAGGCCAACCGGAAGATTCCGTATTTACCATCGAATGGCTAATAACTTGTTTTCCTTGCGCAACAAAACCGCCGTCGTCACCGGGGCCTGCGGACTGATCGGGAAGCACCATTGCCAGGCCCTGGCCGAAGCCGGGGCCAACGTGGTGGTGGCCGACGTGGACGAACCAGCCTGCCGCGACTTCGCCCGCCAACTGCCGGAGGGTCCGCACCTGGGCCTGCGGGTGGACGTAACCGATGCCCAATCCCTGCGCGCCGCCCGCGACCGGATTCTGGCGCAATTTGGTCACCTGGACGTGCTGGTCAACAACGCCGCCATCAACGACACGTTCGAAAATCCGGCGTTGGCGGCCGACTTGTCGAAGTTCGAGAACTTTCCGCTCGACGTCTGGCAAAGGTCGTTGGCGGTAAACGTGACGGGCGTGTTTTTGTGTTCGCAGGTGTTCGGTACCCCGATGGCGGAGCAAGGCCGGGGCAGCATCATCAACGTGGCTTCCACGTACGGCATCGTGGGGCCGGACCAGTCCATCTACGTCAACGCCGACGGCGAACAGACGTTTTACAAATCCGCTTCCTACCCGGCCACGAAAGGTGCCGTGATCAGCTTCACGCGTTTTCTGGCGGCGTACTGGGGCAAAAAAGGCGTGCGGGTGAATACTTTATCGCCGGGGGGCGTGGAAAACAGCCAGGACGAATTCTTCATCGGTAACTACAGCCGGAAAACCCCGCTGGGACGGATGGCCGCCCCCGACGATTACCAGGGCGCGGTTGTGTTCCTGGCCAGCGATGCTTCCGCCTACATGACCGGCGCCAACCTGGTCGTCGACGGCGGCTGGACGGCCATATAGACGATGGTCAATGATCTCCACCGAATCGTTAACTGACAATTGAAAATGGATCTCATCAGGGAAAAAGCGGGTAAGATCAAGTTGGTGTTGACTGACTCCGACGGGGTGCTGACCGACAATGGGGTATATTACTCGGCCAACGGCGAAGAGATGAAACGTTTCTCCATCCGCGACGGGATGGGCGTGGAACGCTTGCGGAACCACCGGATTGAAACGGGCATTGTAACCGGTGAAACCTCACCTTCGGTGGCGAAGCGGGCCGAAAAATTGCGCATCACCGAACTGCACCTGGGGGTGAAAGACAAGGCCACCAAGTTGCAGGAAATCATGCTGCGCAAACACCTGCGGGCGGAGGAAATTGCCTTCATCGGCGACGACACCAACGACCTGGAAGCACTGCAACGGGTGGGCTTGTCGGCTTGTCCGGCGGACGCGACGATTTTTGCGAAACAAATTTGCGATTATATTTGCGCCACCAACGGCGGCCACGGTTGTTTCCGCGAACTGGCCGAACTGATCATTGCCAGTAAACAGACTGTGAACGATAAATTATAAATTAAGAATTATAAATTACGAATCGAAATATTGAAAAGTGATTATGCAATGTAATTCATAATTCGTAATCCATAACTTTGGCCCTTGATCAACTTCACTAACCCCACCAATCCTTCCATGAAACCCATCGAGATCAAGAAGAGCCGCAGCATCGGGACCGGGCAGCCCACCTACATCATCGCCGAAATCGGCATCAACCACAACGGTTCGCTCGACATTGCCAAGCAACTCATCGACGCGGCCGTGCACGCGGGTTGCGACGCGGTGAAGTTCCAGAAGCGCACCCCGGAGTTGTGCGTGCCCAAGGACCAGTGGAACATCGAGCGCGACACGCCCTGGGGCCGGATGAGTTACATTGACTACAAGCGCAAAACGGAATTCGGCCTCGAAGAATATTCCGCCATCGACGATTACTGCCGCATCAAGGGCATCGACTGGTTTGCTTCCTGCTGGGACGAGCCTTCCGTGGATTTCATCGAACAGTTCAATCCGCTCCTCTACAAACTGGCCTCCGCCTCCCTCACCGACCTGCCCCTGCTGGCGAAAGTGAAAGCAACCGGCAAGCCTTTTATGCTCTCCACGGGCATGTCCACCCGGCAGGAAATCGAGCAAGCCGTGCGGTTCGTGGGTTTGGACCAGGTGATGATTGCCCATTCCACCTCGGCGTACCCGTGTCCGCCCCAGGAATTGAACCTGCGCATGATCCACACGTTGCAGGCGATGTATCCGAAGACGCCCATCGGTTATTCCGGCCACGAAACCGGCCTGGCCACCACCGTGGCGGCCGTGGCCCTGGGGGCCTGTTTCATTGAGCGGCACTTCACCCTCGACCGGGCCACGTGGGGGTCCGACCACGCCGCCTCGGTGGAACCGGGCGGAATGGCAAAACTGGTTCGCGACATCCGCGACACCGAGCAAGCCCTGGGCGATGGCGTCAAGCAGGTGTACGAAAGTGAGTTGGGTCCCCTCAAAAGACTCCGTCGCGAGGTGACCTACGCGGGAGAACGGACCGGGGAGTGATCAGACACGGACACTTTCCAGGTCATGGGGACTTGGAAAGTGTCCGCCGGCAGTAACGACCAGGGCGATTGCCCTGCTTGCCATTTTGTTTCAATTTAAACCGATTCGATCCATGAAAAGCCCCTTCGTTGAATTTTCCTACTACGACGACCAGGAAGAGGAGCAGACCGTTACCCTCAACATCAACCACATCATGAGCATCGAACCTTACGAGGGCAGTTGCTTGATCGTGCTGGTTTCCGAAGACGAGTACCACGTTACCACGGCTTACGAGGAAATAAAAGAGCAGTTGCAAGCCTGGTACGAGTAAAGTGGCATCCGTTGTACCCCGACGTTAACCAAGCAGCATGTTCCCGCAAAAAGTTGAAATCATCACCACCCTCTTCCTGTTTATCTGGCTGGCGGGGTTGCTCATCCTGGAAAGAAAATTCCCGTACCGCCCAGGTTTGCCTTTCTTCCGGGAAGGATTCTGGGTGGATCTGGTGCTCTACACGCTGATTCAGAGCTACTTCCTCAAAATCATCATTTTCGACTACGTCATCTACCCGCTCGGCGAGCGCTATCACTTCTCGTCGTTGCAACTCGTCAGCGGGTGGCCGGTGTGGACGCAAGTGCTGTTTTTCCTCGTCACCCACGATTTCTACATTTACTGGTTCCACCGCTGGCAGCACCGCAGTCCCCTGCTGTGGCGCACCCACGAGGCGCACCATTCGGGCAAGCACGTGGACTGGCTTTCGGGCTCGCGGTCGCACGCGGTGGAAATCCTCATCAACCAGACCGTGGAGTTTGCGCCCATCATTCTGCTGGGGGCCGACCCGATGGTGGTGCCGATTAAGGCCATGCTGGACGCGGTCTGGGGAACGTACATCCACTCGAACGTGAACGTGAAGTCGGGCTGGCTGCAGTACGTGATCAACGGGCCGGAGATGCACCTTTGGCACCACGCCGATCACCAGGAAGTTTTCCACGCCAACTTCGCCACCAAGTTCGCCTTCTGGGACTGGCTCTTCGGTACGGCTTACCTGCCCGGCCACAAACCGGAGCGTTGGGGCCTGTATTACGACTATCCAAAGGATTATTTCCTGCAACACGCTTTCTCGCTCAAGCGCTTCGACGAAAGAAAACTGCTGGCCAACCCGGTTTTCCGAAAATACTACTACCTGCGTCCCAATTTGTTGCGCCTGCTATCGAAGCCCGTGGCCCGTCCCGGCAAAGCCGACGGACCGCGGCCATCCACCACCCCGGCGGTGGAAACGGCGGCTTCCGGGCTGGTCTCCGAAGCAACCGGCCGCCCGGAGTCGGGGGAGCACCCCGTCACCGCCGCCGTTCGCCAACCCGTCCGGCAATGAGGTATTGGTTCTATCTTTTCCTGGCTTCCTGCCTGGAAGTATGCTGGATTTACAGCCTTAAATACCTGGATGTAAAGCGAATCCGCGGCATTGCCTGGGCGGATTTCTTTTCGGATGCCACCCAGTTGGCCACCTTGCTGCCGCTGCTGGGCTACATCGCGTTCGGGTTGGGCAACATCGTGCTGTTTTCGCTGGCCATGAAGCAGATTCCGGCGGCGACGGCCTTCGCGGCCTGGATGGCGATGGCGCTGGTGGGCGTAAAACTCGTGGATACGGTGGTGTTTAAGGAGGCCTTTTCCTTTACCCACCTCGCATACCTGGCCTTGATTGTCATCGGCATCATTGGCCTGAAGAAGACCATTTGACCGCCGTGCTGGCTTTAAGCAATGATAAGTCGTAATTCAAAAGCCGTATCAGTCGTGCAAAGCCACGACCTGCGGCTTATCATTTACGACTTACCACTACTTCTTCTCGATCAGGAAGATGCCCGCTCCCCAGGTGGGCAACCGGATTTCTAAGCCTGCCGTCGGATTGTCCATCTCTTGCAGGGTTGGGGCCGAAGCTTCCAACCGGGCGTTGCCGTTGAGCAGGTCGGTAAACCCGTAGTCTCCCTCGTGGTCCAGGCCCATGGCCGCCCAGACTTCCCGGGGAATTTTGAGGAAGGAGTGGTGGGCGTGTTGCCGGTCGAAGTTGACCACGACCAGCAGGCGTTCGCCGGGCGTGAAGCGCAGGTACGCGTAGTTCAGGTACCCGTTAAAGCCTTCGCTCTTCCGGTGTTCGTTGGCGGCTTGCAGGGAATAGAATTGTCCCCGGCGGATGGCTTCGCGCTGCGTGCAGAGGTTGAGCAGGGTCGCGTAGAATTGCCGGAGCCGTTTTTGGTCCTCGTCCAGCCCGCCGCCGTCGAACCGGCCGCCATTCATCCACTGTTGGTGGGCGGGTACGCCCCAGTAATCAAAAATGGTGGTGCGGCCGTCTTCGGTGCCGAATCCCTCGTTTCCCTCGCCTTTCTCGCCCACTTCCTGCCCGAAATACACCATTACCGGGCCGGGTCCCAAGGTGGCGCTCACGGTCATGGCGGGCACGGCCGCCCGGGGATCGCCGGCAAACGCGCGGGAGGCGATGCGTTGTTCGTCGTGGTTTTCCAGAAAACGCAGCATGTGCGTCGCAATTCCCCGCGTTTCCTCCCGCCAGGCGTGGGTAATGCCTTCCGCGTTGCCTTTTCCTTCCATCAGCCGCCGCAGGGTGTCGTAAAGCCCCACCTTGTCGTAGAGAAAATCGAACCTGCCCCGGTAAATGTAATTGCGGTACTCCGCGGGGTTGTAGATTTCGGCGGTGAACGTGACGGCGGGGTTCACTTGCCGGATCCGGGGAATGACCCAGCCCCAGAACTCCACCGGTACCATTTCGGCCATGTCGCACCGGAAACCGTCCACCCCCTTCTGCGTCCAATACGCCAGGATGTCGTGCATCTTGGTCCACGTGGCGGGAACGGGGGTGCGGCCATCCGCGGGGCGGCCATTCGCGTCGAAGTGTTTGGTGCGGTTGTTTTGGAGGTCGACCCCGTAGTTGAGTTTCGTCGTCTCAAACCAGTCGTCGATGCCCGGTTCGGCGGAGAACACGTCGTTGCCGCTGGCCTTGGCCGGAAACTCGTCGAACCCGCCGTCTTCTCCGGGTGCCCGCTCGGCTCCCAGGGGATTGTTTCCTTTCGGCACCCTGAACCGTTGTCCCGGCAGGTAGTAAAAGTTGTTGTGAACGCCGAAGGATTGGGTGGGGTCATCGCCTTCACCCAGGTCTTCTACGCCCGCGGGCTTGGCATCCGAGGAGTAGCGGCGGGCCACGTGGTTGGGCACGAAGTCGATCAACACCCCTAAGCCGTGGTCGTGGGTGCGCTTGACCAGGGCTTCAAACTCCGCCATCCGGTGGCCGATGTCCGTGGCCAGGTCGGGGTTAACGTCGTAGTAGTCCTTGATGGCGTAGGGCGAGCCGGCGCGGCCCTTCACCACGTCGGCATCGTCGGGGGGGATGCCGTGGGCGGAATAGTCGGTCATCAAAGCGTGTTCGATCACCCCGGTGTACCAGACGTGGGTTACGCCCAGCTGCTTCAGCTCCCGCAGGGCCGCGTCGGTAATGCCGTCGAAGGTGCCCACGCCGTTCTCTTCCTTGGTGCCGTAGGTTTTGCGGGTAGGGTTCTGGTTGCCGAATAAACGGGTGAATATCTGATAGATGATCAGCTTCTGGTCGGTGAACTGTTCCTCGGTGGTGTTGGCGTCGAGCAAATCCATAGGGAGGGTGGCGGGAATTTTTCGGGAATGGTGGGAATTGGCGACGGCTTGGGCAATCGTCCAGGCGGCAAAAATGGGGAGAATATTTTTGTGAACGCGGTTGAGGGAACTTGATGTACGCTTCGAATCCACGACGGAAGCGCGTACTTTTAAGGCATGGCACAGGACTACGACAAATTATTGAAGGAAATACTTCGCGAAGTGTTTCCGTCCATCACCGAAAAGGTCTTGGGCATCCAAGCCAGAAAGATCGAAATCCTTCCCTTCGAGTTGCAATATACCACCGAACTCAAAACGGATCAACTTTACAAAATCACTCCGCTTTCGGGTGCCCCCTTTGCCCTGCACGTTGACTTACAAACCAAGAACGACAAAACCATGGCCGCCCGGATGCTGGCTTACTGCGGGTTGATTCATCTTCTGCACGGCTTGCCGGTGCAGCAATGCGTGCTCTACACGGGTAAAGGGAGACTCTCCATGCCCGATGCGATCGCCTTCCCCGGATTTACCTATCGTTATCAGTTGCTGGATATGCGGCAGTTTCCCTACCAAGCCTTTCTTGCATCCGATCAGCCGCAGGAAGTACTGTTGGCCATCATCAGTGACTTTGGCGAAGAGTCTCATCTTTTGGTAACCCAAAAGATTTTGCGTAGGTTGAGGGAGCTTTCCAGCAGTGAACGGGAACTGTCCCGACGAGTCAGGCAGTTGAGCCGGCTTGGTACCCTGCGGAACGTAAGTACCCTCATTATTCAAGAAGCGCTCGCCATGGCAATCACACTGGACAAAACCAAAGACGGCCTCTACTTGTTGGGCAAAGAGGAACGGCAAGAGGAAATTACCCTGAATATGCTCAAGGAAGGATTATCCGAAGAAGTGATCAGCCGGGTAACGGGACTGTCTCCCCGGGAAGTAAACCGGTTGAAAGGCGGGTTGCCAGACAAGAAGTAGTACCCATTCCCTTTCGGTGATCTTACCACCGAAAAAAGCAGGCCTCCACATACTCACCCGTTTGAGAACCCACGACGAACCCACAAAACCAACAATGAAGCTAATCACGACCCTGGCGATTCTTTCGATCGCCGCTGGTCCGGCCCTCGCCCAGCGACCCACCGCCGATCAGTTAGCAACCAAAAAAGGTCCGCTCTCCATCCAACCCGTCCAGCACGGCAGCGTGGTGTTGACGTGGGACAACAAAACCCTCTACGTAGATCCCGCCGGTGGCGCCGAAGCCTTTACCGGCCTGCCCGCGGCGGACCTGATTTTGATCACCGACATCCACGGGGATCACCTGGACCCGAAAACGCTGGAAGGCATCCAGGCGACGAAAGCCATCGTCGTGGCTCCCCAAGCCGTGGCGGATAAACTGCCCGCCGCGTTCAAGGAGCGGGTCGTCGTGCTGCGCAACGGGGAACGAACGGATCAATTAAGCATTTCGATTACGGCCATTCCCATGTACAACCTGCCGGAAGATTCGGCATCCCGGCACACCAAAGGCCGCGGCAACGGTTACGTGCTGGCGATGGGTGGCAAGAAAATCTACTTCTCCGGCGATACGGAAGACATCCCGGAAATGCGTTCGCTCCAAAACATTGATGTCGCTTTCGTGTGCATGAACCTTCCCTACACGATGGATGTCAACCAGGCGGCCCAGGCCGTACTGGCCTTCAAGCCCAAGGTGGTTTATCCCTATCACTACCGGGGCCAGGATGGGTTGAGCGATACGGGGGCGTTCAAGAAAACGGTCAACACCGCCAACGGCAAAATAGACGTGAGGCTCCGGAACTGGTACCCCGGAACTTAAGCAGCGGATTGCGTTCATTCCTTTACCGTCAGCAACGCTTTCTATCCCGCCACGGCCAGGGGCTGTTCGGGTTGAATGGCTTTCCAGGACGAGGGTTTGCCAAACGTCTCGGTGTTGCAGATTTCCAGGCTCGATCGCGTGTATTGCACATCGC
>JACMKY010000446.1 GCA_014379925.1 Cytophagales bacterium
AGGTGATTGAATGATTTTTCTCGCTTGCGCTCGGATTCGGGTATTCCAGGTGATTGACACAGGGGCAAGTCGCGTTTCACTCCCTCGTTGAAGGATTGTGGTTTGTTGCCATTGCCTTCTTTCATCATTCAATCATCTCAATCAGTGTAATCAGCGGTCATTACTTGATCCGCAGGCGTTGCCCGGCGCGAACCAGCGAACGCGAGCCCATCCGGTTGAGGCGACGCAGGGAGGTTGCCGACACCCCGTAACGGCGGGCGATGGCCCCCAGCGTATCGCCGGAACGCACCTTGTGGTAGATCACCTTCCGGACCCGGGGGTGTTTGGGAGTAATCCGGAGGTACTCGAAGTGATTGGAAGTGAGCAGAAAACGGTCGGAATGCAGGGTATTCTGGGCGAAATCGTAGAGCACCCCCGGGTTGATGGCGTTGCCCTGGTAGCGGACTTCGTAGTGCAGGTGCGGTCCGGAGCTGCGTCCGGTGTTGCCACCCCAGCCAATGAGTTGACCCGCCTTGACGAGTTCGCCCACGGCGACCAGCGACCGGGTGAGGTGGCCGTACAGGGTTTCCAACCCGTTGTAATGGCGCAGCAGCAGGTAATTGCCGTAGCCTCCCCCGTCCCACTTGGCAATGCGGACAATGCCGTCGAAGGAGGCTTTCACTGAATCGCCCAACGACAGGTCCAGGTCGGTGCCGTAGTGCCAGCGGTAACCCCGGAAACCGAAGGCCGAGTTGATCACTCCCTGGTTGAGCGGGGCCGACCAGGCATGCTGTTCGTCGTAGAGCCGGATGGGAATGGTGTCCTTGAACTGACGGGGGTCCAGGCGGTAGGGATTCACGTTGCGCGAGTCCCAGATGGAGTAGTAACTGGCGATGTTGATCCACACCGAATCCACCTGCACCTGCTCCTCCACTTCGACGATGCTCGTTTCCCCTTCGTCCAGGGTGGTGGTGTCCTCGCGGAGGAGGGAAAGCGGTTTGGTGGGCGAAAACGCGGGTTCGAAGTCCAGGGAATCGGCCGTTGCCGGGGTAACGGGCGCTTCAGCCGGGGAAACCGGCTGATTGGGCGGAAGGCCGCCCGCGGGGTTTTTTTTTCCGGTGATGGTACCCGACTTGGCCGGCGAAACCCGGATGGGGCGGCTTTTCTTGAATTTTCGGCTCTCCTGGGCGTAGGTGAGGGTAAAAAACGGGAGGGTCAGGAAAGCCAACAAGAATCGATATACGCGCATCGGATCGAAAAAAAGGGAGGGGATATCCAGTATCCCCCCCCACCAGTGAAAAATCAATGTAGCCCTTTGTCGGCCAGGTACCGCTCGGCATCCAGGGCGGCCATGCAGCCCGTGCCAGCCGCCGTGATGGCTTGGCGGTAGACGTGGTCCTGGGCATCCCCGCAAGCGAAAACGCCTTCCACGTTGGTTTTAGTGCTTCCCCGCTCGGTCTGAATGTAACCATTTTCGTCCATTTCCAGGAAATCCTTGAAAATACCGGTGTTGGGTTGGTGGCCGATGGCCACGAAAAACCCCTTCACGGACACCTCGCGCGTTTCGTCGGTACGCCGGTTCCTCACCCGCACGCCTTCCACTTCGTGGCCGCCCAGGATTTCGTCCGTCTCCGAATCCCACAGGATTTCGATGTTCTCCATCGCCTTCACGCGCTTTTGCATCACCAGCGAAGCGCGCAATTCGTGGCGGCGGACGATCATGTACACTTTCTTGCACAGTTTGGCCAGGTAGCTCGCCTCCTCGCAGGCGGTGTCGCCTCCCCCCACAATGGCCACTTCTTGCCCCCGGAAGAAGAAGCCGTCGCAGACGGCGCAGGCCGAAACGCCGTGGCCGTTGAGCCGCTGTTCCGACTCCAACCCCAGCCAGCGGGCCGATGCCCCGGTGGAAATGATGACGACCGGGGAATACACCTCGTGGGAACCGTCCACCACCACCTTTTTCTCTTCCCCAGAAAAATCCACGTCCGTCACAATGCCGTAGCGCACGTCCGTGCCGAAGCGTTCGGCTTGCTTCTGGAAGTCCTGCATCATCTGCGGACCCTGCACGCCGTCGGGATAACCGGGAAAGTTCTCCACCTCATTGGTAATGGTGAGTTGGCCGCCGGGCTGCAAGCCCTGGTACATTACCGGGTTCATGCCCGCCCGGGCGGCGTAAATGGCCGCCGTGTACCCCGCCGGCCCGGAACCGATAATCAAGCAATTCACTTTTTCCGTGTTCATACCCGTTGTACTCCTGATTTAGGTCAATTTTGCCTTCCGGCCCCAAAACGACGCCCCCGCCAAGCACCCTGCTAAACGGGGCGGCGTCACCCAGGATAACGGGGTGACCGGCAAGAATGTTCCGGCCGGGCAGCGGGCGCTTATTCCGCGGAAAAATGCCATCCGTCCCACCGTCAAGCCAGGTCGTCCCCCAACCGGAACGCCGGTTCGTCCTAGAGCACTTTCAACTCGATCCGCCGGTTGAGCTGACGCCCGGCCTCGGTGTTGTTGGGGGCCACGGGGCGGGTTTCGCCGTAGCCCTGGTAGCGGATGCGGGACGGGGGAATGTCCGTCTTGACCAGGTAATCGTAAAGGGCCCGGGCCCGCTTGAGCGAAAGCGCCGCGTTGTCTTCCTCCCCGCCCACGTCGTCGGTGTGGCCCGAAATCTCGAGTTTCAGGCCCGGGTTGCGGGTCAGGAAGGAGACGATCTTGTCGAGTTCCGTCCGGGATTTCAGCGCCAATTCGTACTTGGCCGTTTCGAAGAAGATGTTGTTGAGAATTTCCTTCGCCCCGGTCTGAATGGGTTCCAGGTAGATGTCGAGGGTGGCGGAACGGGTACCGCCCGGGTTGGACGCCTCGTCGGGTTGCCGGTTCGAAAAGTCGAAGGACAAGCTCTTGAACAGGTACCCATCCTGGTCGACGTAGAGGGCGTATTCGGCCCCGTCGGTGAGCACCGACACGTACTCGCCCGACTTCCGGTCGGACTGCACCGTGGATTCGAGTTGGTTGGTACCCAGGTTGTACAACTCGATCTTCGCGCCCAGGGGCTGCCTGGAGCGGGCGTCGTAGACGGTACCCTTCAGGTAGACATTCCGCTGTATTTGCGGGCCAACGGCAGCGGAATGTCGAATTCGTGCAGCACGGCGCTCACCCGGCGGCTGCCATCGGCGACCTCGAGCGAATAGTACGCCTTCTGTCCGTCGGCCGTCACGAACAGCGACACCTGGTCTTCGTGGGTGTTGATCGGGTAGCCCAGGTTTTCGGGCGTTGTCCAGTCGCCCGGCCGGTTTTCGGTGAAAAACAAATCGAAGCCCCCGAAGCCCAGGTGGCCTTGGGAGGAAAAGAACAGGGTCTGGTTGTTGGCGTGAATGAAGGGCGAAAGGTCATCGTCGGGCGTGTTGACGACCTTGCCCAGGTTGGCCGGCATCCCCCACTGCCCGTCGTTGCCCAGTTTGCTCACCCAGATGTCGCGCTGCCCGTATCCCCCGCGCCGGTCGGAGACGAAGTACAGCGTCCGGCCGTCGGCCGACAACGAAGGCTGGGATTCCCAGGAGTAGGTATTGATTTTGGATCCCATGTTGGTGGGTTCCGACCAGTCGCTGCCCACCTTGTAGGACACGAACAGGTCGCAACTGCCAAAGCTCTGCCGACCCTGGCAGGAAGTGAACACCAGCGTGCGGCCGTCGGCGGAAATGGTGCAGGTACCTTCGTTTTCGGCCGTGTTGATGCGGTCGGAAATGGGCACGGGCTCCGTCCAGTCCCCTCCCTTCCGGTAGCTGACGTAGATGTTCTCGTCGTTCTGCGGCCCCGTCAGGTTACGGGCCGTGTAAATGAGGGTTTGCTGGTCGACGGTCAGCACCGGGAAATATTGCAGCGTAAACCCGTTGACGGTGCGGGGGAGGGGTTTCGACTGGTAGGCGAGCGGTTGTTGCTTGCCCTTTTCGGCATAATCGCAGGTGGCGATGCTTTTTTGGGCGGAGGCCACCTGGCTGGGCTTCGGTGGTTTGAGGGCCAGGTATCTTTCGAAAAAGCCCCGGGCCTTGCCGTAGTCGCCCTTGCTCAGGTAGTGCTGGCCCAGCGTGGCGTGCGCGTCGAGGAAAAGCGGTGAATCGGGCTTCCGTTCCAGGGTTTTCTCGAAGTGATACACCGATTCCTGCTCTTGCCGCAACACCCCGTAGGTCCGGCCCAGCCGGTAGTGCGCTTCGGCGTAATCCGGATCAATGCCCACCGCCTTTTGCAGGTTGGCAATGGCCTGGTCGAATTTGCGGGCCGTCAGCATCAGGGAGGATTCCTCGTACAGGCGTCGGGCTTTGTCCGAGTCGGTGCCGGTTTTGGCCGGCGTCTGGGCGGGCAGGCGAACGGCCAGCAGGAGCAGGAAGACAGGCAGTAGGCAGTAGGCAGTTGGCAGTTGGCAGCGGGGAAAAAGGGGCGGGGAGCCGCAAGGCATCCCTGGCAAACCAACGAACGGAATTTTCCCCCCGTCCGGTTTTGTTTTCAAATGCGCGCAGTCCTGCTTCATCCTCGGTGATGATCCTACGGTTCCTTGATGGTTGTTCGCCTGCCAGTTTGCCTACTGCTTACGTCGTTGCAATGCAACGACGCTACGGCTGAATGCCTACTTTTTCCTTTGCTTTGCCTACTGCCCGTTGCCAACTGCCTGCTTCCCTCAAGGGATGTTCATGAATTTGTGGATTTGCAGGGAAATTTCCCAGCGGGGATTTTCCTTCACGTAGTCCACGATGAGGGGGAGCGTTTCCTGCGAGCGGCTCCACTCGGGCTGCAGCAGCAACTTACAGGCCGGCTTCACCCGGTCGGCAAACGATTCGGCCCAGGCCAGGTCGCTGCGGTGGAAAACCACCACCTTCAGTTCGTCGGCCGCCGCGTAGGCACCCGGGTGGGGTGCCTTGAACTTCTTGGGCGAAAAGCAGATCCAGTCCCAACGGCCCGATAGCAAATGGGCACCCGAGGTTTCGAGGTGGGTTCGGAAACCCGCCGCCCGCAGGGCCCCGCATAACCCGTCGAGGTTGTGCATCAGCGGTTCGCCGCCCGTCACCACGGCCAGCCGGGCCGGAAATCCGGCCGCCGCGCGCACCAGGTCGGCCACGGCCACGGCCGGGTGGGCGTTGGCGTCCCACGACTCTTTCACGTCGCACCAGTGGCAACCCACGTCGCAACCGCCCAGGCGGATGAAGTAGGCCGCCTTGCCCCGGTGATGGCCTTCGCCCTGAATGGTGTAGAAAGCCTCCATCACCGGCAGGGTTCCGGCGTCCAATCGTACATTCGCAGTAGCTGGCATTCCCGTTGGCAAGTTAAACGTTCGTTCCCGGTTCTCGGCCCGGTAAAAATCGCGGGGGCGCTCCCCCGCGTAGGTTTCGGCAGCAAGCCCGGTTCTTTGCCCGACAAGCGCGCAAAAATACCCTTTTCCCGCGAAGTTACCCGTACCCCAAGTTGGGCACCGTCCGCCCTCCTTACGGGTAAAATTCACGTACCTGACCAAAACGTCCGGGTTGCCCCAACTATTTTGTTGCTCCCCTTACACGGATGCCATGCCGGGATCATTGGTCGGGTTACCCGCCCGGTTGCCGACCCCGGACCGGAGGCTCCGGTCCGGGGAGGTAGATTTAATGGCCGGTCCGTTTTATTATCTTTGGCAAACTTCGTTACTTTGGAACCAACCGAGTACACCTTTTAACCCGCTTCCTATGGTTTCCGTAGACAACCTCCTCCAACAAAAAATCGATACCTGGCTGAATGGCCCCTACGACGAAGAAAGCAAGGCGACCATCCGACAGTTGGTGGCCGAAAACCGGGAAGCCGAACTCACGGACGCCTTCTACCGCGATCTGGAGTTCGGCACGGGCGGCCTGCGGGGCGTGATGGGTGTGGGCTCCAACCGGATGAACAAGTACACCGTCGGGGCAGCCACCCAGGGCCTGTGCAATTACCTGAAAAAGTCGTTTCCCGGCGCGGAGTTGAAAGTGGCCATTGCCCACGACAGCCGCAACCGCAGCCCCGAATTCGCCCGCATCACCGCCGACGTGTTCTCGGCCAACGGCGTGCGGGTGTTCTTTTTCCGGGAACTGCGCCCCACCCCCGCGCTTTCGTTTGCCATCCGCCACCTGGACTGCCACAGCGGCGTGGTGATCACGGCCTCCCACAACCCCAAAGAATACAACGGCTACAAGGCCTACTGGAACGACGGAGCGCAGATGATCGCCCCCCACGACAAGAACACCATCCGCGAAGTGGAAGCCATCCGCTCGGCCGACGAAGTCAACTTCAACCGCCGGGAAGACCTCATCAGCTACCTCGGCGAAGAGATTGACCGGGCGTACCTGGAAAAAGTGTTGTCGCTCTCCCTCTCCCGCGAAGTGATTGCCCGCCAGCAGGACCTGAAAATCGTCTACACCTCCCTGCACGGCACCGGCATCACGCTGGTGCCCCAGGCCCTGGCGCAACTGGGCTTCCGCAACGTGCACGTGGTGGCCGAGCAGGCGGTTCCCGACGGCAACTTCCCCACGGTGGTCTACCCCAACCCCGAAGAAAAGGATGCCCTGCGGATGGCGGTGGAACAGGCCCGGCAGCTCGACGCCGACCTGGTGCTGGCCACCGACCCCGACGCCGACCGGGTGGGCATTGCGGTGAAAAACGCGCGGGGCGAGTTCCAGCTGCTCAACGGCAACCAGACGGCCAGCATCCTGGTCTACTACCTGTTGTCGGCCTGGCAGAAAGCCGGCAAGCTGGACGGCAACCAGTACATCGTCAAAACCATCGTGACCACCGACCTCATCGACAAGATCGCGCTCAAGAACCAGGTGGACTGCTTCAACGTGCTGACGGGCTTCAAGTACATCGGGGCGATGATGCGCGAACTGGAAGGCCGGCGCACCTTCATCTGCGGCGGCGAGGAGAGTTACGGCTTTCTGATCGGTGACTTCGCCCGCGACAAGGACGCCGTGGCTTCGTGCGCCTTCATCGCCGAGGTGGCGGCGGTGGCCAAGGACCAGGGCATCAGCTTCTTCGACATGCTCACGCAGATGTACCTGGATTTCAATTTCTACTACGAAAAGCTGACCACGCTCACCAAGAAGGGCAAGAGCGGGGCCGAGGAAATCCAGCAAATGATGGCTGAGCTGCGGCGCAACCCGCCCCAAAGCCTGCACGGTTCGCCGGTGTTGCTGGTCAAGGATTTCAGCACGCTGGTGGAGACCAATCCGCAAACCAACCTGCACCAGCCGATGGCGCACCAGACCGGCATTGAGCAGTCGAATGTGCTGCAGTTCTGCACCGCCGACGGCACCAAGGTATCGGCGCGGCCTTCGGGCACCGAACCCAAGATCAAGTTCTACTTCAGCGTCAACGAGCCGCTGGAACGCAAGGAGGACTTCGACGCGGTGCTCCAGAAGCTGGACCGGAAAGTGGACGCAGTGATCGCGGAACTGGGGCTCAGTTGACGGATGGGGAAAGCGACGTTGTCGGGCGAGGAATGACGCCGGTGCCATGGGCGGTAGCGAATCGCCCGGCTTTGGGAAAGGCCGGGCGATTTGGCTACCGCATTAGGCTATTTGAGCGCGTTGCTCAGGTTTGCGCTGAGAAAGGCTCATCCGATGAAGGTCTTCCTACCAGGAGAAACCAGCACACATCCGAAGACAACTGATGCTTTTTGTTTACTCAACTTGCCCAACTACG
>JACMKY010000447.1 GCA_014379925.1 Cytophagales bacterium
ATTTCGAAGGTCGTTATCATACGTCGCTCCTGGAAGGCATCAACACTAAGATAAAATCAAACAAACGAAGAGCGTTTGGTTTTTCCAATTTTGAGTTTTTCAAGATTAGGGTTATTACCGCCTTTATGTAGCCTCTCCACTAAAACCCTCCGAGAACCACTTGATGTTACTAATAACCTGTAAATCAGTATTTTAATTTTGCATCGCGTGCAACTTGCGTGGTATGCAAGAGGTCGTCGGTTCGACTCCGATATTCTCCACTGAACAGTGTTCCGTCTTTCGCCCGTTTCCATTCGTTTAGAAACGGGTTTTTTATTTTGTTTTGCGTCGGCACCTTGGGGAGGATGAAGGGGATTTGCTAGCTTGCCACGCAAAATCCGTCCGTCCCAAACCTTCCCGCTTTTTCAGCAATGACCCTCTTCGCCCTGCCGTTCCGCGTTCGTTGGTGCTTCTGCTTTCCGTTGCTGACCGCCCTGTTCACGGCCTGTCAGCAGTCGAAGGAAGTGCAAAAGGTTTTTTCTAACGACGGCAAGCTGCAGCAGGAAGTGGAATACGAGAACGGCGTGCCCAACGGCAAACAGACCACCTACTACCCGAGCGGCAAAGTCAAGGCGGTTTCGTTCCTCAAAAACGGCCAGCCGGACAGCTTGAGCACGGGGTACTACGAAGATGGGAAAACCAGGTTCGCCCGCTACTACCGGAATGGCTTGCTGGAGGGTCCCTTCAAGAATTTCCACGAAAACGGCAACCTGATCGGCAGCGGCACCTACCGGGGCGGTAAGCGGGCGGGCTACGCCTACGATTATTTTCGCGAGGAGCCAGGCAAGGTGAAAAAGAAAACGTACTTCTACAATTTCCAGGGCAAGGAAACCATCGGTTCGGTGGTGGCTTACCAGAAAGACGGCCGCGTCTACGAAGAAAAGCCCGGCAAGGTGCTGGTGAAGGCCCCCGCGGATACCCTGCGGGTGGGGCAGCCGGTGGACCTGGAAGTGAGCCTCTCCGACGCCGACCAGGAATTGCAGGCAGTGGTGCTCGGCCAGTACGACGACCAGTTCCGCCTGGCCGACAGCCTGAGCCTGGACACCACCAAGGCAACGAGCCGGAAAATTGTGGTTCGCTACACGCCCACCCGGGCCGGCCTCCAGCCCATCCGGGGCAGCGCACTGGTGCGCCTGATGGTGCAGTACAGTGGCCGCACCCAAACCACTACGGTAAAACCGATCTACTTCGAACACCCCCTCTACGCGAAGTAGTGTCCGACGTTTGCCGTCTTCTGCTTACCCGCCGCGGTAACCCATTTCACTTTTCATCCTTTCCATACGGTTCCCGGTCAACAATACGGAGACAATCACCCCTCCAATCCCTTCGCGGTTAAAACGATTTTGTCGTCAAACAGTAAACGCTAAACGCCAAACGCTTTTCTAAACGAGTCGATCAGGTCGCCACCGAGGGGAAACAGGACGGAAGCTTTCCGGAGGACGAAGGGGGCGATGGGCTTGATGTACGGGTAGAGGTAGCTGCCGCCCGTGGTGGCCAGGGGAAACACGATGCCCACGGCCCCGACCAGCCAGAGAAACACACTGACGCCGAACGCCCAGGTGAAGATGCCCACGATGGCCCCGGCCAGGCTGTCGAACCGGCCGAGTAAGGTGTAGCGCAGGCTGTTGCGCAGCAGCCCGCCCAGCCGGTTGACCAGAAAGACGATGGGGAAGAAGATGACGGAAAAACCGAAATACGGCAGGAAACGGCGGTTGCCACCCACGTAGGGCGACAGCATCGATAAGCTCACGTTCAGCAACTTCAAACTCACCACCACCGCGATCACGAAAGCAGCCACGGCAATGATTTCCAGCAACAGCCCCCGCCGGTATCCCTGATACGCACCCCAGAACAAAAAAAGCCCGATGATCAAATCCATTTTCAATGATCAATTAACGATGATCAATGCAGTGGCCCGGTGAAAGACTGAAGAGATTGTCATCCCTTCAATGGCTTATTCGAAAATTGACGGAGAATTGACAATCGATCGTTGATCACTCACCCAGCAGGGTCTTTGCCAGGGCGGAAATGGTTTTGCCTTCGGCCAGGCCAGCCAGTTCCTTGGTGGCCGCGCCCATTACCTTGCCCAGGTCGGCGGGACTTTTGGCGCCCACCCGTCCGATGATTTCCCGCAAGCGGGCTTTCACTTCCTCCTCCGTCAACTGCTGGGGCAGGTACCGCTCAATGACGGCGATTTCGGTCAGCTCGGCTTCCAGCAAGTCCGGGCGGTTTTGGGTGCGGTAAATCTCCGCCGAATCCCTCCGCTGCTTGACCGCCTTGGTCAACAGTTTGGTTTCGTCTTCGGCGGCCAGTTCGCCGGAGGCGCCTTCCTTGGTTTCCTCCAGCAGAATGAGCGCTTTGATGGCCCGCAAGGCCCGCAGCCCGTCTTTGTCCTTGGCCAGCATGGCCTGCTTGATGTCGGCTTCAATTCGTTGTTTGAGGGGCATGGGGATGGGTTGTAGGTTGCAGGTTGCAGGTTACAGGTTGCAGGTTACAGGTTACCGGACTGCTCTCGCAACCGGTCCGCCGATGGGCTGCCTTCGCAGCGTTCCTTACGGAAGGTCCGGCATTCCGGTGCGGCTACTTCGTCTTGGGCTCCTGTTCGGAGCCTTCCTTCGGAAGGCGGCTCTCGCAGTCGGTCGGCAATGGGCGGCTCTCGCCGCGTTCCTTCGGAAGGTCGGACGTCGTGCCCGTACCCTCCGAAGGAGCGCCGCGAACAGCGGCCTTGGACCGATGCCGCCGCCCTTCGTTTACGAACCGCTTCGGCGGACCGACTGTCCCGTAATCGGTCCCGTAATCGGCGAAAGCAGCCAGGCGCCGGTGCGGTTGCTTTGCAAGGGTTGCCCAGCGACGTTCGAACGTTTTCACTCCACTGGCGGACGGGTAAACGTTGGTTACGGCAACGGATTTGCCATAATGGATTCGTTCCCGAATCCTTGCCGATGGGAAGGCTAAATTGTCTAGTTTTGTACATTCCAAATTTTGGCAGGTGCCAAATTTAGCAAGTAAAACGAAACGACCAACCGTGCCGGATACTTTGACCAGCGGCGACTGCGCAACGCGGTTTGAGCTTCCCCGGACCAATCTATAACCAGCAACCGGCAACTCATAACCGGCAACCCTTCCGCATGACGAAGTTGAGCGTGAACGTCAACAAGATCGCCACCCTGCGGAACGCGCGGGGCGGCAACAACCCCAACCTGGTGCAGATGGCCCTGGACTGCGAACGGTTCGGTGCCGAAGGCATTACCGTGCACCCGCGTCCGGACCAGCGTCACGTCCGCCACCAGGATGTGCTGGACCTGAAGGGAGTACTGACCACCGAGTTCAACATTGAGGGCAATCCCCAGTCGCGTTTCATGGAGCTGGTGCTGGCGGTGAAACCCGCGCAGGTGACCCTGGTACCCGACGAAGTAGATGCCCTCACCTCCGACCACGGCTGGGACACCTTGCAGTTTGCCGACTTCCTCAAGGAGACCGTGGCTGAACTGAAGCGAAACGGCATCCGGACGTCCATTTTCGTGGACCCGGTGGAAAAACACGTGGAAGGGGCGGCCAAGGCCGGGGTGGATCGTATCGAACTCTACACCGAAGCGTACGCCCGCCACTACCACACCGACCGGGTCCAGGCCGTCGGGCCTTACGTGCGGGCGGCACAACTGGCTCACCAACTCGGCCTCGGTCTCAACGCCGGGCACGACCTGGATTTGCACAACCTCCGCTATTTCCAACAAACCGTTCCGCACCTGCTGGAGGTGTCCATCGGCCACGCCCTCATCTGCGATGCCCTGTATCTGGGGCTGGAAAACACCGTTCAGCTCTACCGGCGGGAACTGGAATAGGCTCAAACCGGGGATATTGAAAAGGAGGAACGCACCGTAAAAAAGAAACCCTCCCCTTCACTACCGCGCCAGCTCTCGTTTGCTTTCTTTATCCAAATCGGTCACTATCAACACCACACGTATCCATACTGATACGAAACCGAATAGGCATCTATCCATTCAACTGTAAAGAGGCTACTTGGGTAAACCAGGGAATATACCACGTAATTTTAATTAAGCACTCCATCATTTGCATCTGAACTTGATAACCACTGTCTTATGGATCCCATTCTGGTTGGCCACGCGTTACTGGCCGGTTTCTTTACTGCCCTGGCTGTTTTCTTCAAGAAAAAACAACCCAGCGCTGTCAATTCATTATTTGGCTATCGTACGCCATTTTCTACGAAAAACCAACCGGTATGGGAAGAAGCAAACCGCTACAGTACCAACGCGATGTTGCTGGTGGCTGGGTTGCTCATTGCCTTTCAAGCAATCTCTTACTCAGTGATCGGGGGCTTGCAATCCTTCACTGCCTCGGGAGTATTCCTGGCAGTTGCCTCTGCTTTGGTAGTCCCAATTACTGAAATTCATTTGAGAAAAGTTTTCGATCCGAACGGTCAGCGGAAGAATGCCTCTAACCGCTTTTAAGTGTCCCATCCTACCCATTTATTTCTCTTTCCACGGTCCCCGCGGCGGTTCCCTTCTTTGCTTGCTGAAGAATTAAACCCATTTACCCATGGCCAAAGCCAAAAAAGAAAAGAAAACGTTTGTGCTGGATACGTCCGTCATTCTCTACGACCACAACTCCATCAACAACTTCGACGAACACGACATTGGTATCCCGATCACCGTGCTGGAAGAGCTGGACAACTTCAAGAAGGGCAACGACACCAAAAACTTCGAAGCCCGCGAATTCATCCGCTTCGTGGACCGGATTTCGGGCGAACACAAGCTCCAGGATTGGGTTCAGCTGGAAGGCAAGAACAAGGGGCGCTTCAAGGTGCTGATGAACACGCGGGGCAACGGGGTGGACGCCGAAAAAATATTTGACGAACGCAAAGCCGACCACAAAATCCTCAACGCGGCCCTGAGCCTGCAGAGCGAAGCGGGCGATCAGAAGGTGATCCTGGTGACCAAGGACATCAACCTGCGGCTGAAAGCCAAAGCCCTCAACCTGAACGCCGAGGATTACGAAACGGGCAAGATCAAGGACGTGGATACCCTCCACACCGGCAAGACCACGCTCAGCAACGTACCCGACAAGGTGATCACGCAACTCTACGAGATCGGGTACTGCCCGGTGGAGGAGGCGATGAAAAAGAAGCCGCTTAAAAACCACTTCTTCATCCTCAAAAGCACCCGCAATTCGGTACTGGCTTTCTACAACCCGGTTGAAGACCGGATGGAAAAAGTCGACAAGCGTTCGGTGTACGGCATCAAACCGCGCAATGCCGAGCAGACCTTCGCCATCGATGCCATCATGAATCCGGCCATCCGGCTGGTGACGATTCAGGGGGTGGCGGGTACCGGCAAAACCCTGCTGGCCCTGGCCAGTGCGATGGAACAACACAAACTGTTCAAGCAGATCTACCTGGCCCGTCCCATCGTGCCGCTGAGCAACAAGGACATCGGTTACCTGCCCGGCGACGTGAAGTCAAAGCTCAATCCCTACATGGAGCCGCTGTGGGACAACCTGAAGTTCATCCAGAACCAGTACGAGGAGGGCGACCGCGACTTCAACAAGATCCAGGAGATGGTCAACCGCGAGAAGCTGGTAGTAACGCCGCTGGCCTACATCCGGGGTCGCAGCCTTTCCAACATCATCTTCATCGTCGACGAGGCGCAGAACCTGACCCCGCACGAGGTGAAGACCATCATCACGCGGGCGGGCGAGAACACCAAGATCATTTTCACCGGCGACATCTACCAGATCGACACGCCTTACCTGGACGCGCAAAGCAACGGCTTGTCGTACCTCATCGACCGCATCAAGAACCACGAACTCTACGCGCACGTGACGCTGGAGAAGGGCGAGCGCTCCGAACTGGCTAACCTGGCCAATGAGTTGTTGTAATCCGCTTACCGTCCGGCGTTCACCGTTTGCCGTTCAAATTCGGAATGGTGAACGCCGGCCGTCAAACGATACCGTGGCAATATTTTTGTGCCGAATGCGTTATTGGTCATCTTCTTCGGTATTCATCATTCGTACCCTATGAAAAACGCATTCATCGCCCTTGCCCTCGCGTTAGCGAGTACTTTTTCGCTGTACGCCCAAACCGATGCCGACGAGGCACCCATTGCCAAACCACGCAAGGAGCGCCAGCCGCTGAGCGAAAAGCTGGTGCTGGGCGGCAACTTCGGACTAAGCCTGGGCAATTTTACCAATGTCACGCTTTCGCCCATCCTGGGCTACAAAGTAACGGATGACTTGGTTCTGGGAGCCGGTCCCACTTACATCTACAACAGCATCAATTACGGCAACATCAAGTACAAGTACAGCGTGTACGGAGGCCGGCTTTACGGCCGGCAACGCGTATTCGATAACCTCTACGCGCAGGCGGAGTACGAGGCCCTCAACGTACAAACCTATTCGGCAAACGACCCCAACGCCCGGCAATGGGTCAGCGCTCCGTTGGTGGGAGCAAGCTACGTCCAACCAATCGGACCCCGCTCCGCCTTCATCATCACTGCCTTGTACAACCTCAACTACAAAGAAGGCTTGACGCCTTACAACAGTCCCCTCGTGCTACGGGTGGGATTCAATTTGTAAAAAAGCCCGCCCGCCAGTAACCCCGTCACCGCAAGCACGGCGATGGAATCTTTGGCCGGCGGGCTTTCCGCTGGTTTCCGGGAATGCCCGCGCTCGCGGTTGCTTAGACGTTTTCCGCAAGGCGAACCAACCTCCTCACTTTTTCGGGCTACCGGCGAGTTTGTATACCTTGCCGGTGGTGCCGGCTGGTCCGCTGGAGTCGGAGGTAAGCAGGTACACTTCCCCCTTGGAATCCTGCCCGAAATTCAACAGGTAATGCTTCAGCCTACCGGAGGGCGTGTTCTCAAACGTTACTTCCTGGTAATCCCACAGCCCGCTGGATTTGGGCGTGGCCACGAACACCAAGCCGTCGGGCGTTCCGCGCGTAAGGCTCCAGGTACCGAAAAGGTACTGTCCTTTTAACCCGGGCAACGCCTTGCCCCGGTAGACGTACCCGCCTACGATGGCAAAACCCAAACCGCCGGGTTGTTTGGCATTCTTGATTTCAATGACGGGATCGATCAGCGGATTGCCCTCCGGGTCGGTGGTAGGACAATCGGCCGGTGGAACCGTGGGATTGATCGCGTCGAAACAGTGCGTGCCTTCCTTGACGTTCCACCCGTAATTTCCCCCTTTGGTCACGATGTCAATTTCTTCCCACAATTCCTGTCCCACATCCCCCACGAAGAGGCGGTGGCCCGCTTCCATGTCGAAAGAGAAGGTGGAGGGATTGCGGAAGCCGAACGCGTAGATTTCATCCAGTCCGTCTTTGTACAGGAGCGGGTTATCGGCCGGAATGCTGTAGGGATTTCCTCCGTCCACGTTGATGCGCAAAAGATTGCCCAGCAGGTTGCTTTCAAGATCCTGCCCGTTTCCGCCCGCATTCGGCTCGTACCAGTCCGGAACGTGACCCATGGCTTCGTCGTCACGGCCGCCCCCGTCTCCCACGGAGATGTAGAGGTAATGGTCGGTGGGGCCGAGCGCCAGGGTACCCCCGTTGTGGTTGGCCTGGGGCTTGTCCACGGCCAGGATCAGTTTCTCGGAGCCCTTGTCGGCCAGCAGGGGATTGCTGGAAACCTTGAATTCAGCCACGCGGCTGGTACAATTCCAGCCACCGGGTCCGCCCGCCCGCAACGGCGCGCTGTAGTAGACAAAAAATCGCCCGTTGTTGCGGTAGTCCGGGTGGAAAGCCAACCCCAGCAAACCGCGTTCGTCGTACTGCGGGGTGAGCGTCACGATCTTGTCGCGGATGTCGAGGAAAGGCGCTTCCTGCAATTTGCCATCCGGCGTTACCACCCGGATAAGCCCGATCTGATCAACCACGAAAAGTCGGCCACTGCCGTCGGGCGCTTCGGCCATGGCCACTGGCTGGGTAAGTCCTTCCGTCACCAGCTCGAGTCGGGGTGGACCGGAGGGAGCGGGTTTGTGGTTATCCAGGTACTCATCGATCAGCTGGCAACCCGGGGCAAGGGCCACCGCCACCAGTAAAAACAAGACTTTGTTCAGCACGGTACGCGGCCGGAGAGCAAGGCGCCCGGGCATTTCCTGGGGGGATAACGGGTTTTTCATGGCGGTTAGGTTGATTTGAATGATATGGTATGGTACACTGCCTTTGCAGTGTACCACTGCACGGTCTTGCATTCAAAAAGGTTGCTTGGGAAAAGCAAAAAATTCAGAAGTTGTTTGATTGGATTCTTTGGCCGGCAAACCCGGATTTTTGAGCGGGAAACGCCTCAGTGAATGAACTTGAACTACTTCTGAACCCTCCAAGGGTTTCAAAACCTCGGGGGGTTGGCTGGCCGGGCGGCTGTAAAAGCAAGCGGCGGGTTCCGATCCGGTAAATACCGAACCGAAACCCGCCCCTCATCCGTCGATGCAACGCATTTACTCATTCATCGACGAACAATTCCAGTTCCACCCGGCGTTGGTAAGGGTCGCTTTTGCGGGACGTACTGCCGGTGACCCCGTAGTAGTTGACTAGAATTTGCCGCCCGTCCACGCCCAGTTGCCGCGTGAGGTGAGCCACGATGGATTCCGCCCGCTTTTCGGATAACCGTAAGTTGTATTCCGGATTGCCCGTCGCGTCGGCGAAGCCCTTTACGTTGAGCTTCACGGCCGGATCGGAATTCAGTTTGTTGGCCAACAAGGTAAGCCGCTGTTTGTCGCCGGGTTTGAGGATCGATTGATTGACGTCGAAATAGACAATGGTGTTCTGGTAGCCCCGCAGCGTCTCGGTTGAGTTCCGCCGGCCGGGCCGGGCCAACGCCTCGTTTTGCAAAGCCCGCATCGACTGGTTGAGGTTATCCACCTGGTTGCGCAGGGCCTCCACCAGGCTTCTCTCCGACCCGGATGCCAAACTGCCCGACGGGGTTGTCAGGCGGGCTACGCTGTCGGCCCGGGCACCCAGCGTGTCCGCCCCGTACCTGGCCCGAATGGATTGGTTTTCGAGCGTATTCACCAGCGTCAACAACGAATCGAGTTTCCGATTGGCAACCGGATCGCCGGTCGGCTGCTGGATCGCCCGGAGTGCATTCAACTCCACCCGCAGACCATTCAGTTCGTCCTGCAACTGCCGCTGCTCGGTTGGGGTCCGGTCATTGCGCCCGTTGTCGAACGCGGGCAAGGGCACGTAGACGGGCGACCTCGTCTGGTCAACCACGCGGTCATTCGGGTAACGGTCGCGTTCCAGAATCCGGTACCGGTAGGCGTCGTCCCGGTCATTTTGCGAACGGCTCCGGGCGTCGGATTGCGGGTACGCATTCCCCGCCGGTTCGTTGAGATCGGTGCGGGATGGATCCCGGAGGAGGGGTTGATCCGGCGGTTTACTGCGGAATTCGATCCGTTCCCGGGCGGTACCCGCGCTGTACGGGATGGCCGTGGAGTCGGTTTCTCCGGCTTGGTTGCGGTCCGGCGCTCCTGCGTTTCGGGACCGTTCCGGGTTGGTTCGGACCAGCGAGTCGGGGGTGGAAATGGCAACCGGCGCGGTTCGGCCGACGGTCCGTTCGACGGCGGAAATCCGGGAAACGGTATCGGCCGGATTCGGCCGACTCGACGCGACGGCGGCCTGGTTCAGCGCCACGGGCCGGGGAGCGGAACGGTACGGGGTGTAGACCAGCGGGGCCTTGAAGTTTTTCCGCCGGTAGCCGAAATGGTAGTTCAGCGTAACCGACGAGGCGAAATACCAGTCACGGTTGTTTTCGCCTTCGCCGCGCGGCTGTCGGATCACCCCGGACGGATTGGCCGCGTACGCCTGCAACTCGCTGTCGTAGCCACCGGCCGGGTAGTTGCCGCTCACGTCGTCGAGGTAATCGGTGAAGGCGTAGGTAATTCCGGCTTGTATGCTCAGGCTGAGTCGGTTGGCCAGCTTCCATTTCAACCCCACCCCGGCCGGAATGCTCAGCACCGTGGTCGGATAATCTTCTTCGGTGGCCAATCCCGTCAGTTTGGTTTCGTACTCGCCATCCTGCTCCACGCGGGAAGCGTCGGCGCTGCCTTCGGGCAAGTTGCGAATGGTATTGTCCTGCCAATAAAAATAACGGCTGCCATTGGCGTAAAACAAATCGCCGTACACCGCGAAATCCGTTACGCCGACGCCGACAAAGAGGAACGGAGCCAACCGAACGTACCGACCCAACAGCCGCCCGTTGTCGAAATGGTAGGTGAGCAACAGGCTGGCTGAACGGACATCGGTCTGAAAATTAAGCGCACGGCCGTAAGTCGGATTGTCCGTTACCGGGTTTCCTTGCCAGTTTTGCGTGCGGTCATTGCCCGAAATCTTTCCCAACGTACCGTTGAGTTGAATACCCAGGGTGGGGCTTATTTTTTTTTCGATGAACAGGGTATACGCCGGAAAGTGGTATTGGGTGGTGTTGAGGCGGTAGCTCAGGTC
>JACMKY010000448.1 GCA_014379925.1 Cytophagales bacterium
ACTGTAACGCAATCAACTGGCGTTTCGCTTTGAGTCAACCTACTGATCACAAGCGATTTATTTATCTACGTGTTCAGGGATGCTTGCATAGACAATTGATTCAGACCAGGCCTTGTTCCCGGGCCTTCTTGATCATTTCCGCCACGTTCTTCACCTTGTATTTGCGGAACACGTTTCCCCGGTGGGCTTCCACCGTTTTCAGGCTGAGCAACAGCCGTTGGGCGATTTCGCGGGAAGTGAAGCCGTCGGCGATCAGTCTCACGATTTCCATTTCGCGCCGGGAAAGGCTGCTCCGGTTCTTGTCCAGCGCCCCGTTCATCTTGTCCAAAAGGGCTTTCCTCAACTCTTCACAGACGTACCGGCGGCCCTCCGCAACGGCTTGGATGGCAACGAGAAGCTCTTCCTTGGAGGCGTTTTTGGTGACGTAGCCGGCCGCTCCCAGCGCCAGGAAACGTTTCAGAAAAGTGAGTTCCTTCTGCACGGTCAGGGCGATGATCTTTACCCGGGGAAAACGGCCCCTGATGATTTCGGTGGCTTCCAGTCCGTTCATCCGGGGCATGTCGATGTCGAGGAGCACCACGTCCGCCGGGGTGTGGTCCAGGAGTTGGATCAGTTCCCGGCCATCGGCGGCTTCGCCCACCACGGTTACGTGCTCCAACTCGCTCAGGAACAGAATCCAAGCCTTGCGAATCATGTTGTGGTCGTCGGCAATGGCTACCTGGATGGGGGTTGTGGTCATCGGCTGGTATTTCGGCGTTTGGTGAGGGTGGCGGCGACCGGGCAACCAACCGCAAGGATAACCCGCAACGCGCAGAATTGTTGGGCTGGCTTACGCCGACTCGCTGACCGGCAGCGTGAACGTCACGCGGGTTCCCTTGCCCACCGTGCTGGTCACGGATAGTTGCCCGCCGTTTCGCGCCACGAATTCTTTGGTCAGCATCAAGCCAAACCCGGTTCCCCATTCTTGCTGGGTAACCGGACTCCCGGAATGAAACAATCGGTCGATGAACTGCGCTTCAATGCCCACGCCGTCGTCCAGCACGGACACTTCCAGGTACGCCCCCGCTGGCCGGGCCGAAACCGTAACCCGTCCGTCGGCGTGGGAGAACTTAACGGCGTTGCTCAGCAAGTTATTGACCGCCGACAAGAGCATGTCGGCGTCGGCCCATACCCACTGGTCGCGGCCGACGGTGTTGAGCAGCCCGATGCGTTTGTGTTGGGCACTGCCCTGCCCGATCGCCAAGGCGTAGTCGACCAGGGCCGCCAGGTTGGTTTTCGCGGGCCGGAACGTCATCCGGTCGCCCTGCAACCGGGCCCACTCCAGCAGGTTTTCGGTCAGGTGATGCAGTGTTTGGGCCGTATCGTGGATCTGCTCCAGGAAAAAAGCCAGTTCCTGGGCCGACACCCGCTGCAGTCGGTCCTTGAGAATGCCCGTCGTTTGAAAAAGCGCCGCCAGCGGATGGCGCAGGTCGTGGGCGATGATGGAAAAAAATTTGTCGCGGGTGGCGTTCAACTCCCGCAGGTACGTGGCGGAGCGGTGTTTGAGGAGGGCGATTTCGATGGTTGCGTACAATTCCGGTTCTTGGTAGGGTTTGAGCAGGTAGCCGAACGGCCCGGCTTCAATGGCCAGTTCCACGAGGGAATCCTGGGCGTAGGCCGTCAGAAAGACCACCGGAATGTGGCAGTGGTCGTGGATGAACCGGGAGGCCTGAATGCCGTCCATTTTTCCCGGCAGGAAAATATCCATCAGCACCAGGTCCGGACGGAGTTCTTCCGTCCGAACGATCGCCGCTTCGGCCGTCGACACCACGCTCACCACCTCGTAGCCCCTTTGCAGTAACATCTTTTCCAGGCAAAGCGCCGAGATGGCTTCGTCTTCAACGATCAGGATTCTTTTTCCGGTCGTGATCACTTTCTCCACCGTGGATGACCTGATCATTCCTTAGGGTGATTGAAAACGATTTCCACCCGGTTCGCCGGGACGGAAGGGGAAGCGAGGAATCGCATTTTTCCCTTCCGGACGATGGGGTTGCTGTGAATGGATAAAGCCACCATTCGCGCAAAGTAAAAAACTTTCGGATCAAAAGCAGCCTGCGCCGGCAATTTCGCAATCGAGCGGCGGGGAGCCGCGGCCGTTGCGATTCAATATTCAAACCAGCCAGCTGGCCAGAATCAACCGCCCGGTTCCGCCTGGCTGCCCGCGCACCCGAAAACCAAACTTCCCGTATACTTCCGAACCAAGCGCGCAGGCGGAGTGCCGCCCACCGTTACGGGGAGCGGAATGCCGCCCACCGTTGCGGGGAGCGAAGTGCCGCCCATTCGGAACAATCGACACTGCTTGCTTAGCCGACCGGTACTGCTTTGCACAACTTACCCCTTATGACTTACGACTGCTTACGATGACCGCGCCCGTATTTTCCGCTTCGCTCGAAGCGCTGCTTACCTCGGCCGGGTCGCCCGTGGTCCCCAACGGGCCGGTGCTGTTCGACGCCTTGCCCCACGTCGGGAAGGCACTGCGGGCCGACCGCTGCTTCCTTTACCTGCGTAACCCGCGCTCGGCGATGGGCAAGATCGCCTTCTGCTGGTGCCGCAACCAGTCCATACCCGACGTGACCGAGCCCGCCTGGAAAACCGATCTGTCCATTGCCGACGAGGACCCCCTGTTTGCCGCCGCCCTCCGCGCCGACCCGTCCGTTTTCGTGGAAGACGTGGAAACGGCGGACCCGGCGACCGTGAACCGGGCGTTCGAAGCGCGCACGTTCGGGCACCGCGCCCTCATCCACGCGCACCTCGTTCACGAGGGCGAACTGTGGGGCATCCTGCAGCCCTGCGTATTCGGCCGGCCGCGTCGTTGGTCGGCGTCCGAACGGCAGTGGATCGAAGCCCTGCTACCCCGTCTGTTGCCCCGGGCAATCGCTTTCGTGGGGGAAACGGGCGGGTAGCGTTCCGGGGAAATCCGCCCCGGGAGTTGATCAGGGTTATTTTCAGGAATGATTACCCGGCCCAATCGGTTTTGAAAGTCCGGTGGACTTTGCTTCGGCGAGTAGGTGGGATGGCATTAGTTGAACGAGTGTCGGAACTCAAGCGGAGAAACCTGGGTCTTGCTCTTGAATAGTTTGCTAAAGGATTGCGGGTATTCGAAACCGAGTTGATACGCTACTTCGCTCACTGACAAAGAGGTGGTCGATAAAATTTCTTTGGCTTTCTCAATCAGTTTGTCGTGGATGTGTTGCTGGGTGCTTTGGCCGGTAAGGTTCCGCAACAAATCACTCAAATAATTGGGGGAAATATTGAGCTTATCCGAAATGTATTGAACGGTTGGCAGACCCGTTTTCTGCACTTCATCCCCGTTAAAATACTCCGATAGGATGGCTTCCAGGTTTACCAGTAAATCATTGCTGACGTGTTTGCGGGTGATGAATTGCCGGTTATAAAACCGGTTGGAATAATTGAGCAGCAAATCAATGTGAGATACGATTACATCTTGGCTGAAGGTATCGATTACGGAATGGTATTCCTGCTCAATGCTTTGCATGATGGATGCCAGCATGGCTTCCTCTTTTTCGGAAAGGTGCAGGGCCTCATTCACTGCGTAAGAGAAAAAACCGTAGTCTTTGATGGTTTTGGCCAGGGGATAATTCCGGATAAAATCCGGATGCACCACCAACCACCAGCCGGAAAGCGATACCTCATCGGTGGCTTCGGAGGAGATGACCTGTCCCGGTGAAAAAAAGGTCATCACCCCTTCGTCAAAATCGTAATAGTGCTGCCCGTACTTCAGTTTCCCCTTGAAATCTTTTTTTATGCAGATGGAATAAAAGTTATACAAAAAGCTCCCTATCATTTCCGGGCAAGCCTCTTTCAGGTCATTTAATTTGATCACGCTCACCAAGGGATGCTTCGGTTTGGACAAGGACAACAAACGATGCAACTCCGCAATGGAATGAATGACGTAGGGCGTGGTGGTCGGTTTTTTCATCCGCGTAGACGATGGAGGAAACCAGGAAAAGCCCCGCAAAGACGGCTTTTCCCGGTGGTGGATGTTTTTACTGATCGATGCCGGCCATGTTCGCCTCGTCGTACCGGGCGCCGGTGGAAACGCCCAGCGGCACAATGGTTTCCAGTCGGGTTAGCTCTTCGGTGTTCAACGCAATGTCCGCCGCCGCCATATTTTGCTCCACGTACTTTACGCGTTTCGTACCGGGTATGGGCACCGTTCCCTTGGAAATCACCCAGGCAATGGCCAACTGCGAGGGCGTGATTCCTTTTTCACTGGCCAACCCGGCTATTTCATTGACCAGTTCAATGTTCTTGTGGAATTGTTCGCCCTGAAAACGGGGAATGCTTCTTCTGAAATCGTTTTCAGGAAGATCATCCGGGCTTTTGATGTCGCCGGAAATAAAGCCCCTTCCCAAGGGAGAATACGCCACGAAACCGATGCCCAACGCTTGAAGCGTCTTTAAAATACCGGCTTCTTCCGCACTTCGTTCAAACAAGGAATATTCGGTTTGCACGGCGGTTAGGGGATGAACGCGGTGGGCCCTTTTGATGGTTTCCGAGGATACTTCCGAAAGACCGATGTAACGGACTTTTCCTTCTTTCACCAGGTCCGCCATCGCACCAACCGTTTCTTCGATGGGGGTGCTGGGGTCCAGGCGATGCAGGTAATACAGATCAAGGTAGTCGGTACCCAGGTTTTTAAGGGAACGTTCGATTGATTTTCTTACGTAATTTCGCTGGCCGTTGAATTGCCAGGTGAGTTGTTCGTTGTCGTCGATCTCGTACCCAAACTTGCTGGCAATGATGTATTGATCCCGGTTTCCCTTGGTTGCTTTGGCAAGCAGTCTTTCATTTTCCAGCGGGCCGTACAGATCGGCGGTATCCAGGAAATTTCCCCCCAGTTCCAACGAACGGTGAATGGTTGCGATGGATTCGGCTTCATCGGCTTTCCCGTAAATGTCGGCACCGGCAATCTTGGTCATTCCCATGCAACCGAGTCCCACGAAGGGAACCGAGAGTCCCTGGCTGCCCAATTTAATTTTTTGATTACGGTCCATCTTTGGTTTTTTAAAGGGTGAGTCATCCATTACTCAGGCAAAGGTAGGAAGGCCCACCCCAAAAAAAGTAGCCTAATCTCTTATCGTTGTATCCAAAACCAGGAAGCTTGCCCGCGCACAAACGCGGCCCAAAGCAACGCCACGCATTGGCGGGCAGCCAGGTAGCCTTTCGCTTCCCTTCATTATTCGGGTCGTTTAGAAGTTAATAAATTATTGATTTAAAGCAATGTATGGAATCAGGCAATCCGCAAGGCAGGGTACGCGGCGGCACCGGCGCTACCTTCGGGGGGCGCGTCAAGTCCGGCTGCTCAGCGGGGAGCACCGTATAAGGGCGCCAAGTTAAGCCCTCTAACCAGGTTGTTCCCCAATGCGTTCGGCCAGCCAATGCGGTTCTTCAGCAGACTCAGGCACGAGAAAATAGTATTTTAACGTAAACCAGGATCAGATTGCCAATCTTTTTCTTAACTTTTATCGGCAACCAAATCCCTCATTGTGGACCCATGAAGCCCTTCGTACGTCTGTGGTTCAGCTTCCTCCTCGCCGGATCGGGTGCTCTCTTCGCCCAGAGAAATGCTTTGCCGGATAGCATTGATGCCCGGCTGGAAAAATCCGTAGCGTTAACGTTTTCCCAGCCGGACCAGGCACTGGCGCTGGCGGAAGCGGCCCTGGCCCTTTCCCGGAAGCAGGGATACAAGTTTCAGGCCGCAAAAGCCTACCAGGCCATCTCCCGCATTTACGGGGTCAAGGGCAACTATGCTTCGGCACTGGAAGCGAGCCATTCGGCATTGGTTATTTTTCAGGAATTGAATAAGCCCCGCGAGACCTGCCTCATATACATCTCCCAGGGCGTTATTTACCGATACCTTAATCTGTACGACGAAAGCATCGCCGCCAACCTGGCCGCCGAGAAACTGGCGCAGCAGCAGCATTATACCGAATTAAAATCTAAAATTTATGGCAACCTGGGCAACGTGTATTTTGATAAAGAGGACTATGACCAGGCGCTCAAGAATCACCTCCAGTCGCTGGAAATTGATCAAGCCCAGAAGAATGAGCGGGGCATGGGCAGTACCTACCACAACATAGGGATGATCTACCGCACCCGGAAAGAATTCGCCCGGGCGCTTGAACTCTACCAAAAGTCTTTGGCCATTGATCGGAAGGAAAACAACCAGCAGAATATTGGCTTGTCCTACGTGGAATTTACGGAAATCTACCTGGAAATGGGCAATTTCCCGCGGGCCTTGCGCTACGCGGACAGTGCCTTGGCAATAGCGGAATCCATCGGTTCCCAGCGGTTAAAAAAGAATGCGTTGGCCAATTTGCCGCTTATTCACGCGGCCCTGGGCCGTACCGGTCAAGCCCTTCAATACCAGCAACAATACCAGCAACTCACGGATAGCCTTCAATCGGCAAAATTGTCCGAACAGATCGCCGAGATGCAGGCCCGGTACCAGGTCGAGCAGAAAGACAAGGCACTTAGCCTGCAACACCTCCGGCTGGAAGCCCAGCAAGCCTCGCTGCAACAACAACGCACCCTGGGCTTGGGGCTGGTTGTTTTTTTTCTGTCGGGCGGCGTGATCGCTTTTTTGTTCTTCAACCGCTACAAACTGCAACAGAAAAACCTGAAACTTTCCCTGGAAAATGAGCGCTACCGGCTTTCGCAAAACCTGCAATTCCGCCAGGACATCGACGACACCATCCATTATTTTGCCACCTCGCTTTACGGCAAAAATACCGTGGATGAAATCCTTTGGGACGTAGCCAAAAATTGCATTTCCCGGTTGGGATTCGTGGATTGTGTCATCTACCTGCTGGAAGACGAACCCCCGGTATTGGTCCAGAAAGCGGCTTTCGGGACCAAAAACCCCCGGGACTACGCCATCCTGGAACCGCTGGTGATTCCCCTCGGCCAAGGGATTGTGGGAAGTGTCGCTTTGTCGGGCAAAGCGGAGAGGATTGCCGATACGTCCCTCGATGCCCGTTACCTGGTGGATGACCAGCGGCGCTTCTCCGAACTGGCGGTCCCGTTGGTGCTTCGGGATAAGGTGATTGGGGTGATTGATTCCGAACACCCGGCGAAGGGCTTTTTTAACGAACGCCACCAGGAAGCTTTGCAAACCATCGCGGCCATCTGCAGCGGCAAAATAGCCCGGGTGCGGGCCGACGAAGAAGTCAGAAAAGCCACGCTCGCGCAACTGGAGGCCGATCACCTCAAAAAAATGGATGGCATCAAATCCCGGTTCTTTGCCAACATCTCGCACGAATTCCGTACGCCGCTCCACCTGATCCTGGCCCCCCTTCAAAAGAAAGGAGAGGCGATTTCTCCGGAAGAAAGGGGGATGATGGAACGCAATGCCCACCGGCTGTTGCGGCTCGTCAACCAACTGCTGGATCTGGCCAAGGCGGAAGTCGGGATGCTGCAACTGGACTTGCAGCAGGAGGACATCACGCATTTTCTACACCACCTCGCCCATTCGTTCAAACCGCTGGCCGACAACAAAGGCATCCGGTACCGGATTGACGTACCGCACCGGGAGCTGATTGTCGGCTTCGACGCCGATAAGCTGGAAAAAATCGGGTACAACCTGCTGTCCAATGCCATCAAATTCACGCCTTCCGGGGGAGAAGTAACGGTTCAGGCGATCATTGAGTCCGACGACCGGCTCCGGCTCGTCGTCTCTGATTCGGGACCCGGCGTTCCTCAACACCTGCAACCCCAGATCTTCGACCGCTTTTACCAAGTCGACAGTTCGCCAACCCGGGCCTTTGAAGGAACCGGCATCGGGCTGGCCCTCACCAAGGAACTGGTGGAGTTGTGCCAGGGCTCGATCAGCCTCAACAGCCCCAGCGGAAACGGCAGTTCCTTCGTGGTGCATTTGCCCCTGACGGCGGCGGACCCGGCGCACGCCGGCCAACCGTTTGCCGAAACGGTGACCCGCCTTCCGCTGAACGATCCCGGGTGGGTGGCCGGGCAGGTGGGGGTTGCGCCAACCGACGATGCCGATGACGATGCCAAGCCCACGGTTTTGCTGGTGGAAGACCACCCCGAACTGCGACACTACCTGAAACAACAATTGGCGGGTGCCTTTCAGGTGGTCTTGGCAACCCAGGGCGAAGAAGGGTTGCAGGTAGCCAAAAAGATCGTGCCCGATCTCATCATTACCGACCTCATGATGCCGGTCATGGACGGGATAACGCTCACCCGGCACCTGAAAGAGGATAGCCTGACCAGCCACATCCCCGTCCTGATGCTGACGGCCAAGGATGATGTGGCGTCAAAAAAGCGGGGGTTTGAAGAGGGGGCCGAGCAATACCTGGTGAAGCCGTTCGTGATCGGCGAGTTGGTGGCCAGAATCAACAGTTTGCTCACGCAGCGCAACCGGCTGCGAATAAAATACAGCCGGGAGGTGATTTTGCAGCCCACGGCGGTGACCATCCCGGATCGGGAGGCGGAGTTTCTGGAAAAGACCATGGCCATCATCAACGAACACCTCATGGATGACCGCTTTACCGTCGAAACGCTCCAAAAGAAGATTGGCATGAGCCGGATGCAACTCCACCGCAAACTCAAAGCCCTCACCGATCAATCCACGTCCGACTTTATCCGTTTCATCCGGCTGAAACGGGCGGCGGATCTGCTCCGGCAACCGGGAATGCCGGTCGCGGAGGCGGCTTACCTGTCGGGTTTCAGCCACCTGTCATATTTTTCAAAGTGCTTCAAAGACCAGTTTGGCGTGTTGCCGTCGGACTACGCCAAGCAGGTCGAATCAAACTGATCCGGCCGGGAACCGGTGATTTCGGGCCGGAAAAGGCCCATCCAGCCGCCCATTTTCCCGGATGTTACACCCGTGCTATTTTTTGGGAGCCCCGTGCTAGGCGCATTTTTCGGGATGTTACCCCCGTGCTATCATCTGGGAACCCCGTGTTACGCCGGCAACGCCACCCGCCCTACTTTTGCCTTCGCAAGGTGTAAGCCGAAAAACCTTTAACGAGTAGGCAAAAAGTATCCGTTTAATTTATCATGAAAAAAGGAAGAGTAGCTTCGTGGAAGCTATGCATTGGTGCGCTGGCCGTGGTTTTTTCCGGCTGCAAAGAACAATTTTTTACCGAGCAAGAGCGCGCGGCCGGACTGGAGAAAACCAGCCTGGAGCGGGACCGGGGAGGATTTGAACGGGAAGGGGACGGGGGATTTACTGATCTTCCGGGTGGACAAAGGTTTCCTTACCCCACCATCACGAAGAAGGTCTTTATCCCCACGAACGACTTGTGGGCACATACCAAATGCCTGACCTGGAAAATTACCTGGCCTGCCTATCCGAACAACGCGGACCCGGACCGGATTCCTACGGTGTTTTCCACCGGCAATGGTGCGCTGAACAGCTTTTACTTTTTAAACAACACCAGTCAGCAAAACACCTACAAGGCGCATTTTTCGCTGCATCACCTGGACAAAGTGGAATCGGCCAACAACATGTGGGCGGAACTGACCCATGCGTATGGTAGCCTGGCCAACATGGAATTCGTCTCCTTCGCCAAAACGGATTTTCCAGCCAACATCATTGAAGGTTGGGTAAAATACCGGCCCAGTCATTTTGAGGAATATTGGCCCGTTTTGAGTGACTACGAATTGCAATACCAGGAAGGCGACATCATCCTCTATAAGCTCGAAAAACAAAACCTGTACGGAGGCATCCGCATTGTCTCGATGAACCCGCGGGTGATCGAGGTGTACCTGGCCGTACCCAATGTGTAAGCACCCGGGAAAAGCCAACGCTTTCCAACCAATTCATGACCCCTTCCGGGCTCAATGAACCTGATTGCGGGGGTGGGGCGGTAGCGCCTACTACGCCCCACCCATTTTATCCATCATTCATCTTATCCATTATTCACCTTTACTCCCTCAAAAAAATGTCCCTCAACAGAAATTACTTGATGGTTGTAGCAGCAATTTTCCTTTCCGGAACATCGCTACAAGCGCAGCAATGGTTGAATTCCAATGGCAATATGTACGCATTGCCAACTGTA
>JACMKY010000449.1 GCA_014379925.1 Cytophagales bacterium
ACCGTTGCCGTTTTTCGATTTCACCATCGTGGGAGCCGGCGCCTCCGGCCTTTGGCTGGCTTTTGCCTTGTACGAACAGGGGCTGTTGGAGAAAAAGCGGCTGTGCGTGGCGGAAAGCGATTCAGCGAAGCAAAACGACCGAACGTGGTGTTACTGGGCTGATTCACCGCTGCTGCCCATCGGCATGGTGAGCAAAGCGTGGTCATCCGTTCGTAACCCTGGTAACCCAGCGTTGCGCGACAGTTTGTCGCCTTACACCTATTACCACGTCCGCAGCGCCGATTTTTACGCCAACATCAAGCAACACCTGAAGGATTGTGCCAACATCACCTGGTTCACGGCGGTGGTCATGGGGCTGGAAGAACAAGACGACCAGGTGTTGGTGCAAACAACCCACGGCGCGTGGTTAAGCAACCAGGTGTTTACGTCGGCGCTGCCCCCTCAGGATGAACGGTCAATGGCCGCGTCAACGACTGCCTTGCGCGGGTTTTCGGGTTATCGGAAAAGTGACCCGCGTTCGTTGTTTTTATGGCAATCGTTCGTGGGTTGGCGAATTCAAACCACCGAGCCAGTATTTGATGATACGTGCGCCACGATGATGCGGTTTGACATCGCCCAGCACGGCAACACCCAGTTTATGTACGAGTTGCCGTTTTCGGCTACCGAAGCCCTGGTGGAAATGACGCGGTTTGGTGAGCACCGTTTGACGGTGCGTGAAGCGGAAACGGTGCTGCGTGAATACTTGTCGAAGAAGGGAACCCAATACCGGATTATTGAGGAAGAAACCGGGGCTATTCCCATGACCCCGCAGTTCGATATGCGGCGCAAACACCTGAGCGCCCGGACGCGGGTGGTTTACATCGGCCTCCCCGGGGGGGCCATCAAACCCACCACTGGGTACGGGTTCAAGCGTATGCAGGCCTACGGGAACGCCGTTGCGATTGCAATCAAAGCGCACCAGCCCTTGCCCACGATGCACCGGCCCTGGCGATTCAGGTTGTACGACCATTTGCTTTTACGGATTTTACTGCAGCACCCCCATCGCGGGAAAACCATATTTGAACGATTGTTTGAAACCCAGCCGATACCGCTCGTATTGCGGTTTCTGGACGAAGAAACGACTGTCTGGGAAGAGGCAGTGATTTTTTCGCGGTTGCCCCTTCGCCTGTTTCTTGGCAATTTGATCCGTCATTGCATCCACCGATGAGATACGTCCATTCTACTTTGTTTCACGTTCAGTGGCTGTTGCAGGTCTTGCTCACCGGGCTGTTTTGCCTGTCGGATTGGGGGAGTACGACGCAGGCGGTGCTCTGTGGTGCGTTGTTGTGCACCGTCGGCATTCCCCACGGGGCCAACGACCACGCGTACCGCCCGAACACCACGTCGGTCGGATTACTCGGCTTCCTGGGGGTTTACCTGGGTTCGATGGGTGCGTACCTGGCCCTTTGGTGGTCTGCACCGGCCTTGGCCTTGCTGCTCTTCTTCGCAATTTCCCTCCATCATTTCGGCCAATCGAACTTCGAAAACCGATCGGTCTGGTATTTGCCTTCCCTGCTCTGGGGAGCCTGGGTGTTGGTGTTTCCGGTGCTCCTGCACTGGGATGAAGCGATGGGTATCTTCGGGGCGATGGTGGGTAGTGGGGTTTCGTGGGAAAAGTCAGCTTCGGGACTGTCCGGGATGTGGCGCGGCTTGGCGGCCTTGCTCCTGGCCTTGTTTTACTTGCTTGCCCTGCTGCGGTTGGAACGGGAACAGTGGACGCGATACCTGTTGCAATGGGGCGTGGTGAGTGTTTGGTATTGGTTAACCCCGCTGCTGTTTGGCTTTATTGTGGTGTTTTGCGTGTGGCATTCCCTGCAATCATTGCAACACCAGTTGCGCCATTTCCAATCGGCGGGCGGTGGTTCGCGGCGGCAGTTCTTCCTGGGGCTATTGCCCTTTGGGCTATTGGCTCTGGCAGGTTTTGGGGGTTACGTGTATTTCCGGGGATTCGCGGTAGATGAAGCCTTCGTTCTACTGTCGCTGATTACCTTGCCCCACGTAGTGGTGATGCATCGTCTGTACGGTGCCCCCGCATCGCCGACTTCACCCACCACTGCTTCGGGAAAAAGGGCGGTATAGAAATTAAACCAAGCTGATTATTCCGACGTCGCCACCTTAAGTCTTCGGTTTTAGAAGAATGGCTCTTTTCCGACGTCCATCATTAAAATTCAGATACTTTTCTCCTTAAGGCAAGTGTACACCACGGGAAAGGCCTGCGCAGTGACCTGCCAGATTGGTAGAAAGGTAGTCAATTCGGCCCGACAACCAATCTGGACAGTAAAGTTCACGGGTTGGGTTGGTGGTGCAACATAAAGATCACCACCTTTGCGGAGGCTCCCTAATCATTCCTATGCGCATCGACATCATCACTTGCCTTCCGCGTTTGCTGGACAGTTTCTTCGGCCAATCCATTTTGAAACGGGCGCAGGACAAAGGGCTGGCGGAGGTGGTGGTACACGACCTGCGCGACTACACCCCCCACAAAGGGCGGCAGGTGGACGACTACGCCTTCGGGGGCGGGGCGGGCATGGTGTTGATGATCGAACCCATTGCGCGTTGCCTCGACACGCTCCGCAGCCAGCGCCGCTACGACGAGATCCTTTACGTGACGCCCGACGGGGAGAACTTCACTCAGCGAATCGCCAACCACCTGTCACTCAAAGAAAACCTGGTCATTCTCTGTGGTCACTACAAGGGCGTGGATGAGCGGGTGCGCCAACGGTACGTAACGCGCGAGATCAGCATCGGCGACTACGTGCTGTCGGGTGGTGAACTGGCAGCGGCGGTGATTTCGGACGCCCTCATCCGCCTGCTGCCCGGCGTGCTCTCCGACGAGACCTCCGCCCTCACCGACTCCTTCCAGGACGACCTGCTCGCCCCGCCCGTCTACACCCGCCCGGCGGATTTCGAAGGAATGAAGGTGCCCGAGGTGCTGCTTTCCGGACACGAGGCCCGCATTGAACAGTGGCGGTTTGAGCAAGCCCTCGAACGCACCCGCCAACGCCGGCCCGATTTGCTGGACGAACGGGCCTGAGGCGCGCGGAGGAATGGGCATTGTTCACTGACGCAACCACCGGTTGCAGTTTAGTTGATACGCAAACCGGCCACCCGATGGTTTCGGATGGCCGGCTTACTAACGATCGGTTGTGTTGTCTACCGTACGCCAACGGCGTCGCCTTTGTACTTCTTCTGATCCCGATCCGTGGCCGCCTGATAAGGTGCCTCTTGTAACGCCTGCGAGTTACCAATCGCAGCCGAGTACACCACCAGACCGAAGCCAATTTTGTTGATGGCATCACCGAGGTTGTAGATCAGGTCGATGTTGAAGTTTAAACCCGACAGCAAACCACCGGGGATCATCATGTAGCCAATGGGGTAGATCGCCCAACCCACCAGTACAAACCAGCGCAGCAACGACACCGCCTTGAGCGTGGAACGATCATTGGAGGCATCGGCAATTTTCTTGACGTCGCCCAGGTAAATCTCGTACAGAATACCTACGTAGCCCAGCGTTGAAAGCGCTCCCCAAATGGCACTGTTCGGCCGGTCGAGCGACTCGCCTACGTAGCCGAACACCAGCATGATCACTGCGTAAATAATCAGTTTCCACATCGTAGCAATCTTGCCACCGTACGGTTTGATGATTAGATAAAACTCGATGCACATCAGAGGTACCGTCAACACCCAGTCAATGTACCGGAACTCAGTTGGCGACTGGCTAGTGGTCAGGTACTGATCGCGCATGTAGAAATAGTGAACCGAAGCAATCATGGTGATCAGTCCCGAAATCAGCAGTGACGTTTTCCAGTGGCCTTCTACTTGAGAACGCTCAAAGAAAAAGAAAACCGAGGCGGCAAACATGGCCATGTAGCCCGTAAAGAAGGTGAAGCCGACCACGTCGCCCGGACGCAGTTCGGCAGCAAGCAGCAGGGTTGATAACTGTGATGTTTCCATGGGGTTAGTTGTAGAAGTTTGGGTGTAAAAATGATTTAGTTGTTGGCCTTATGGCCTTGCACAACAAACCTAACAATTATTTATTTTGTTTAACTATTTTTTAAAATAATTAAACATATATTTTTTGTTATTTCCGTAAATAGCTAAGTATCAATTAGAAATTCGGCAAGCTTTAATCAGCTTCTAATTATTCGAGGTAATACTTTAGCGATTCGTTGAGTTCAATTCTTCTTCGCTACGGTGTTCACCGATTACCGGATTAGGAACCAGCATCGTTTTAATGACCCGTAGACCATCGGGCGTTTTCGATGCCACTGGGATAGGTACCAGCCTCTCCGCTTCGAATTTGCCGCACCGGTGGGGGCTGCTCAGGCAATCCCGGAAACGGGAGCCAGACGCCGTCGTGGCTCCCGCCCGCGTTGGTCAAACCAAGCCGAGCGGCTCGAATTTGCGGCCCAGAATGGCAACATCGTCCGTCTTCAGCCAATTGCGGAGTAGGGTGGCGTAGATGTTGCGGAAGTCAACGGTGTATTTCAGGTCGCCTTCGTCCAGATTGGTCAGGTTGGGCGCTTCGTTGAAAACCCGGCCCGGCGTTGCCCCTTTCAGGCCGCCTCCGATCAGCAAAACGTTGTTGGCCGTGCCGTGGTCGGTGCCATTGCTGGCGTTCTGTTTCACCCGGCGGCCAAACTCCGAGAACGTCATCAGCAACACGTCGTTTTGCCGGTTGGTGGCTTTCATGTCGCCCGTGAACGCTTTTACCGCTTCGGCGTACTGCCGCAACAGTCGCTCCTGCTGGCCCGGCTGGTTGATGTGGGTATCGAAACCGGAAATCGAGACGTAATACACGCGGGTGCTCACCCCCGATTGAATCAGCTCCGCTACCGTTTTCAGGCGATTACCCAGTTCGTTGGCTGGGTAAGTGCCACCGGTCGCATTCACCGGACTGGCCGACCGGGCGGATTGGTCGTACACGTAGGCTGCCGACGAGACGGTTTCGGCCAGCGTCTTGTAGAGGTACGCCACGTTGCCGTGTTCGTCTGCCTGGCTGACTTTAGCCAATCCCTCCACCAATCCGCCGCGGGTCTGGTTATAGAGTTTTTGGGGATTCAGCATGGCCAGGCCATTGACGCTGGTGCCTTTCAGGACCAGGCTGAGGGTGTCGTCTACCTCGATGGCCCGGTGGGGCTGACACGGGTCGGCTCCGGCACAGTTCGCATCCAGATAGCGGCCAACCCAGCCCGTTGTCAGGTACTTGTCCGAGTCGCTGGCGGTTTGCCAGATGTCCATTGACCGGAAGTGCGACCGGTCCGGGTTCGGGTAGCCGACGTTGTTGATGACGGTAACCAAGCCGTCGTCGTACAGCGCTTTGAGCGGTTCGAGGGCCGGGTTAAAGCCAATTTCATCGTTGAGGGCCAGCACTTTATCGCGGGCAATGGCCAGCGTGGGGCGTTCGCGGTAGTAAATATCGTTGCGAAACGGCACCACCGTGTTCAGGCCATCGTTGCCGCCCGAGAGTTGCACAATTACCAGCGTTTTGCCGGTAGTCGGGGCTACGCCCAACTGGTTCAATTCGTAGGCCTTCAGGAAATGCGGGATCAGCATGGTCCCGGCGGTGGTGAGGGCCGATTGTTTCAGAAAGTCTCTCCGTCTCATGGATTTTCCGGGTATGGGTGCCATTTTCAGCACAGTTGGTATTCGGGTAAGGCCATCAGCGTAGCCGTCAACGTTCGGATTTGTTCGCTGCGGGCGCTGTCGGGGTTCACCCGCTTCACCACTTCGGCCCGTTGTTGCGAACCCAGGGGTTGTTGCAGCAGAAAAGCCGCCAGCTCGTCGGGGAGTTGGTCGCCGCGCACACTGGCGAACGCTTCTTCAAAAGCTGCCCAGCCAACCGTGACGTTCAGTACGCCTTTGCCGCGACGGGCCAGCATTTCGGTGTTTACGTCGCCGTCGTCCTTGGGCTGAATCGCTACCTGACCAGCCTGCAACAGCACGTCGGGCAATCTCATGCGAAACAACAGGCTCGAACTGTCAATCCAGTTGCGGCCACCCGGCCAGCCCGCCACGTTGGGCGGGTAGAGCAGCACCTGACCCAGGGTGCGCTGAATAAGAATGAGCGACTGCTTTTGCTCGAACGCCAGGCCCAGGGCGCGCTGCATCCCGGCCAGCAATTCGACCGGCGATTTGATGCGGTTCCCCACGTGGGCGGGGTCGTAGAACCAGTCGGCAGTCAGCATTGTCTCCAGCAAATCGGCAATGTCGTAGCCGCTGTGGTAAAAGCGGTCGGCGAGGGTGCTGATGCGGGCTTTGGTCGGCTCATCGGTCGCCTGCTCCGCAACCAGAAACCGGTACAGTTTACCGGTGATGAAGCGGGCGGTCTGTTTCTGCGCCAGCAGGAGCCGGATCACGTCTTCCCCGGCAAAGTCGCCCGTTTGTCCAAAAATTGTCTTCGGTCCGTCGTCGTGCTGATTTTGCCGAAACACAAACTCACCCTCAAGGTTGAAGCCCCAGCCAGTGAAGGCGCGGGCGGCATCTTTGACGTCGGTTTCGGTATAGTTCCCGGCTGACCCGTCGGTGCGGCCCAGCGTAAACAATTCCATCACCTCGCGGGCAAAGTTTTCGTTGGGGGCATCCTTGCGGTTTTGCTGGTTGTTGAGAAACTGCAGCATAGCCGGTTCTTTCGAGACGGCCATCAGCAAATCGCTGAATTTGCCAAGCGCGTGTTGCCGTATCGTGTTGAGGTACTGTTGAACACCTCCCGGGTTCAGGACCCGGCAGGCAAAATGACCGTGCCAGAACAGGGCCATCTTCTCCCGCAGCACCCCCTCACCCGATCCCATTTTCTCGACCCAAAGCACATTCAGGTCCCGAATGTGACCGGTGTTCTCCCTGATGCGCTGCTTGAGGGCGTCGCGGTCCAGCATTCCCTCCCGAAACATTCCCTTCAACCCTTTCCGGTTGATCACCCGGGCCGGATCAACCACCGTCAGGGGTGTGAACGGGGCGTCGTTTCGGAGCAGGTCGCGCACCAGCTTTTTGAGGGGCTGGTGACTTTCCCGCCGGATCAGGGCGGCCGTTGCCCCGAAGCCCGCCCGCCAGTAGAGGTGCTGAATTTGTTGTTGTTTACTGATCGAACGCATACGAAATCCTGGTTTTGAGTTGAGTATTACTTACCCTACTACGTACACCCGACGCGGAACCACGTACACCGGACGGGGAGCCACGTATACCCGACGCGGCGTTACGTACACCCGACGCGGGGCTACGTAGACCGGACGCGGAGCCACGTAGATAACCGGACGGGGAGCTACGTAGACCGGACGCGGACGGGGATTAACCCTGACCACTACGCGCTGTGCATCAGCAATTTGCGAACTAAACAGACCAAGAGCCAGCACAAAAAACGGAATAATTTTTACGGTTTTCATCGGTTTTTAACGTTTATATTGTGAACTGTTTTGGCGACTCGGCCCGTACCCATTGCCTCACCGTTGCCTCATCGCCGACCTGCCTATGACCGAAATAGCCGCGCAGGGTTTAATCAGGGATTGAACCGATCCACATTTTTCAATGAATACGCGGTTTATTCGGCGACATCGGCAACCCGATCCATCCGTAAAATGCCGTAGCCAGGATAAACCTGCGGGGCCGGCGATTTTTTTGAAGTTGACACCCCGGTTATCATTTTCCCGCCCCTCCCCCGCAAGTTTTTTCCTCCGTCCGCATTTAAACTCTCGTGCAGGGTAGGGTATAACTTCACCAGGATACAACTAACTGTCTGTCAATCATTGATCAACATACCTGCCCATCAGCAAAAGGATACCCTTATTTAGTTGATGGATGACCAAGTAAATGGACAATGTAAGGTTGAAAATGAATGAACATTAAATTTAATTATGTCAATGCGTTAACTTTAGTTGCTCCACGAGCAACCCCGTGGTTACACTTATTTCTCTGAATGGCCAATGCGGCCGCTTTGGACGCATCCGACCCGAAATCACCCAACAAACCAGCGTACCATGCTAAAAATGTGGATGTTCACCCTGCCGATGCTCCTGTTGATGGCCTGCTCGAAAGACAGTACAACAGAGCCTACCCCTCAACCAGCCACTACGGTCACCATTCAGGTAACGAACGGTTACGGCAGCGGCACGGCCACCGTCGGCGATTCGGTCTACGCGTGGGCGAATCCGCCGGCGACCGGGATGGTATTCGATGCATGGACGGGCGATGTTTCGGGGCTGAAATACCCCAACGAATGGAAAACGAAAGTGGGCGTTCCGGTCAACGGGCTGAATCTGACGGCCACCTACAAAACCGTCGTCGCTTTTCAGTTCGTGAACGAAACCATCAACGGGGCGCAGGCTTACTACTACGTGCCGGCCAACTACAAAGGCGTTATTTTACCGTTTCACGGCGCGGGGGGTAGCGCCGGCGGGTGGATTGACACCAACGTGGAGAATGAGAATTTTGTGCGCTATGCCGTGGCGAGTGGGTACGCCGTGGTGATCGCGGAAAGCCAGGACCGCACCAACAAACGGTGGAGCATCGCCACCACCAACAATCCGGACATCAACGCCATCAACGCGATTCTGGCCAACCTGAAGCAACGGGCCATTCTCCCCGATCAAGGCAATCTTTTCGGGGTCGGCATGTCGCAGGGCAGCGGGTTTTGCAGCTTGATTACCGCCCTCAACCGCTACCAAGCGGGCGCGCTGTATTGCGTACCGGGCATTGGTGCGGTCATGGACGCAACGACGGTGCCCCTGCTCTGGAACATCTCCCGCAACGACGTAGCGGAAGAACCAACGCGCCTGGCTGATGCCTACGCCAACTACCAGAAACTCGCCGGGCGAGGCATCCGGGCCGAATTCTACGTCAACGAGCCATCGCCGGTGTATCCCGAACGGTTCACGGCTATTCCGGGCGTAGACCGGGCGACGTCCAATCAAATCTACGATGAACTCAAGAAGGGGGGACAATTGGACGCGAACAACTTCTTCCGTACCAATCCCCGGCAGTCGGAGGCCTGGAAAGGCGCACTGAGCAGCTCGATTACCGGCAACAAGGCATTAATGAACAGCATCGAAGATCAGATCTGGGTTTGTTACGCGGAGCATAAATTCCACAAAGATGCCAATGCCCGAACGATCTCGTTTTTCGATCAATCATTGTAGCGGTACGCCAGGCGGGTCACTTGCCCCGCGGGCATCGACTGGCCGACTCACCGGCTATACCCAACCCACTTATTTTTTAAACCCGCCCGCAAGTTTTACGGTCCAACCGGCATTTACTCCCCTAAAGTCCAAAACCGTTTGGACGTACCACAACTCATCGCTGGGCTGCAGCAAGGAAACCCCGACGCGTTTCGTCACTTGGTCGAGACGTACCAGCGCCGCGTGTACAACACGGTGCTGGCCATTGTCCGGCAACCCGAAGACGCCGAAGACGTAGCGCAGGAAGTGTTCGTCCAGGTTTTTGCGTCGATCCACGCGTTCGGAGGGGAGGGCAAGCTAACGGCCTGGATTTACCGGATTGCCACTACCAAAGCGCTGGAAGCTTACCGCAAACGCCACGCCCGCAAGCGATTCGCATTTTTCACGTCGCTCTTCGCGTCGGAGGGTGAGGAAGGGGCTTTTGATGATCGCCTGCATCCCGTCGATTTTGCGCATCCGGGCGTGAAATTAGAGCAGCAGGAACGGGCGCGGGTGTTGTTCGGGGCCATCGACCGGCTGCCCGACCAGCAGAAAATAGCGTTTACGCTGCACCACCTCGAAGGGTTGAGTTATCAGGAAATTACCGATGTGATGCAGGTTTCCCGCTCGTCCGTCGAGTCGTTGTTGCACCGGGCAAAGGCCAACCTACGGAAACGGCTGGCGCGTTATTACCAGGAAGACACCCAATTCTGACCACCTAAAGCCAGTAACCTAAAGCCGCATGAAAACGAACCCGCGCATTGACGAAGAGGTCGAAAAGACGCTTCGCTCCCTGGAAGGCATCCAACGGGCCACGCCGCAACCGTTCTTTCTGACGCGGGTGCAGGCCCGGCTGGAACGTGGCATCGCTCCGAAACCAACCCCGGCCTGGGCGTTTCGCCCGGCCTACCTGGCGGCCTCGCTCGGGCTGGTTTTGCTGCTGAATGTGTCGACGGTGGTGTACGTTTGGGAACGGATGGCTCAACACGAACGGGAAGAGGACGCCGCGGGCTTTTCCGTTGAATGGGGACTCGAATCCAACCCGCTGGACTGGTAATCGCATGGATACAAAAAAGAAATTTTACTGGCTTTGGGCCGCCATCGGGCTGTTGCTTGGCCTGAACGTAGCCACGATTGGCTGGGTCATCCGCAAAATAGACAACGTGCGCAACAACCGGCAGCATCCGGAGGAATTCATTGCCCGAAGGCTGGCCCTTGCGCCCGAACAAGTGGCGCAATACCAGCGGAGCCGAAACCAGATGCAAACCCGCGCGAAGCCCCACGAAGACAGTTTGCGGGTGTTGCGGAGCGATTTATTCCGCCGGATCAAACAGCCAGCGGCTTCGGATGCGGTTTCCGACCAGGAGATGAATCGGTTGCTGGCGCACATTGCCCGGCAGGACGGGCAGATCACCCGGCTCCGGTTTCGGCACTGGCAACGGGTGCGCGCCTTGTGTACGCCGGAGCAGCAAGCCCGGTTCGATCAACTCATTAGCCGAATCGAACGGGGAATCAACCATCCCCGCCAATCCGGCCTGAGCGAGCGATTGCGAAACCGGTTTTAGAAAAGTAGCCGGTAACCGCAGGTTTTTGGCGCACTCCGCATTTTTACTCCTGAAGTCGGGCCGTTGATTGACAACGCCCGCCAACCAATCAACCCAACCAAGCAGCCCCGTGAAACCCAACCCCCTCCTGAGTATCCTCCTCGGTTTGTTCATCGCCGGACAAGCCGTGGCCCAAACCACCCCCGCCGATGCCGGCACCAACCGCCGGGCGGAATTAGCCGCCACCACGCCCGAACAACGCGCCGAGCGGCAGACCGCCCAGATGAAAGAGAAACTCTCGCTCACGGCCGACCAGGAAACGAGGGTGGCCGCCATCAACCTCAACTACGCGCAACAAATGCAGCCCCTGCTAGAGGGTGGAGCGCGCAACCGGAACACCCTCAAGCAGGTACGCGACCTAGCGAGCAGCAAGGACGATGAATTGAAGAAAGTGCTCGACCAAGATCAGTACAAGCAGTACGCGGCCTTCCGGGACGAGCAGAAAGACCGCGTGAAACAAGCCCGTGGCCGTCGGAATAATCGCTGATGTTGAAGACCAGGCCAACCATCAATACCAAAGCCACGCGGATGACTAAACCGACGATAATGAATGCCATCCGGATTGGCCAGGGATTGAGCGTAGGGTTGCTGATCAGCCTGGTTGGTTGTCGATCGAACGAGTCGGAACCGGTAAATCCCGCCGAAACCGCCAGTTTCGATCTGCTGCAGGACCGGATGCTGACGACTTCCTGCGCCACGCCGGGCTGTCACGCCTCCGAGTCGGACGCAACCTTTAAGCAGCACGGTTTGGTGCTGACCAAAGGTTCCGCGTACCCGAATTTAGTCCATGTTTTGTCTAGAAATCCCAGTGCGCTGGCCGACGGGTTGCGGCGGGTGCAACCCTACCAGTCGGAGTCGAGTCTGCTCTACCACAAGCTGGCCCCCGATGCGTCCACCCACCACGGCGGTAAAAACTACGGCAGTCCGATGCCGCTGGGTGGTCAACCGCTGCCGGCGGGTCAGATCGAGTTCGTGCGCCGGTGGATCGAAGCGGGGGCCCCGGCAACGGGTTCAGTGGTGGATGCGACGCTGCTGGACGATCAAACGCCGGGCACTCCCATCGCGTTTGAGCCGCTGGCCCCGCCCCCGGTCGGAACGGGTTATCAGGTAAAACTGGATCGCTTTGCGGTGAATCCGGATTTTGAGCGGGAAGTGTTCGTCCACCGGGCCATCGGGAATCCGTCGGAGATGTACGTCAACCGGATCGTGCTGCGCAGCCGCCCCAACAGCCACCACATGGTCTTGTACGATTTTCGGGATCGGGCAGTACTCCCCCCGCTGGATCAGGTGCGTGACTTACGCAACCCCGACAATACCCTGAACCGGCCAACGACGCTCACGATGGCCAATCATCTTTTTCTGGGCGGTGGCACGCAGGCCAACCAGGATTACACCCTGCCAGCCGGCACGGCCCTGAAATTTCCGGCCAACCATTCGATCGACCTCAATGCGCATTATTTCAACAAGACCAGGACCGTACTCTACGGCGAGAATTACGTCAATCTGTACACCACGGACCCGGCGAAGGTTCAGAAAATCGTTCAGGAACTGGATTTGGGCAATCAAAGCCTAGAAATCACGGCCAACCAGCGGAAGACGTTTACCAAATCGTGGACGTTCGACCAGCCCCGGCACGTCATTATGCTGACCTCGCACAACCATCGATTAGGCGAGAAGTTCATCATTCGGATCCGAGGCGGGACCCGCGACGGGCAGGTGGTCTACGAAAGCACGGATTGGGAACATCCGGTAGTTAAAAACTTTACGCCCGCGCTGGTGCTGGACAAGGGCGAAGGGTTAACCTCGGAGATCACCTATTACAACCCAACGGACCGTACCGTTCGTTTTGGACTGACTTCCGACGACGAGATGGGCATCATCTTCGGTTATTATTACGAAGACTGATGGCGGTCAATTTAGCAACTATTTTAAACGCCGGTCCGCCGGCATTCAACTTCATACGCCCATGAAACGACGAATTGTTTTCTCCGCCGGATTGATCGCCGCCGCGTTGTCGGGCTGCCAAGACGATGCCGTTGAGGTAGTCGTACCGCCCCTACCGGCCGCCAACCTGGCTTTACTGGCCGATTACCACCAGGGCACCGGCGGGAAATCCCTGTATATCACGCAGGATGGCGAGGTTATTCTGGAGCAGTATGCCGCCGAAAATTCGGCATCGCAGCCACAACTGCTGGCCAGCGGCACCAAAAGTTTCAACGGGATTGTGGCGGCGGCCGCCGTGACCGATGGCTTGATCGCCTTCGACGACCTGGCCAGTACGTACTTGACGGAGTGGAAAACCGATCCCCGCAAGTCACGCATCACCCTTCGGCAAATGCTTTCGCAAACCGACGGTCAGTTGTCGGGCGAAGCGGGTTCGGCAACCAATATGGAATCGTGGGCCGATATTCTGGCCGAACCAACGAGTTACGAGCCGGGTCAGCGGTTCGAGTACGGACCGTACCACTTCAATGCCTTCGCGGCCGCCCTGCAACGCAAATTGCTGTCGAACGGCACCGAAACCTACGAAGCCTATTTAAAGCGCCGCATTCTCGACCCGCTGGGCATCGGCGTCCAGTGGATCTACCGCTGCGCCGACCAGAACCCGCAGGTTGCCGGGGGAGCCGCCATGACGGCCAAAGACTGGGCCATCTTCGGGGAGTTCGTCCGCAACCGCGGGCTTTGGAACGGGCAACAGCTGATTCGCCCGGAGTTGATCGACGAATGTGTTCAACCGACCGTTCCGCAGAACCCGGCCTACGGGCTGAGTTGGTGGCTTAAAGAACCCGTCAGCGATGAGATTGCCAACCAAAACGCCACCGTGAAGGAACTCCAGGCGTTGGCCAACGCAACCTGGGCCCCCGAAGACTTGTTTTTGGCGGCCGGGGCGGGCAAGCAACGGCTTTACATTATTCCGTCCAAAAAATTGGTTGTCGTCCGGCAGGCGGCCCTCGGCGCACCGTCCCGCGCGTTTACCGACGAAGACTTTGTGAGCCTGTTGTTGCGGGGTAAGAAAGCGGCGGAGTAAAGTTGGGAGCCGGCCCTTTGGCTTGCCTTTGGCCCTTGATCAGCGGGTTTGAGTCGCCAAACTTACGTCTCCCTACCGGCACTGCCCCAGGGGCTTTCCATCGGTAATGTTACCTTCGTCAACTTGTTTGGTAAACGGGTCGCCGCGCACAGTCAACTTTTACCAACCGCAGCGGTACGGGCGCCGGACCAGCGAACCGTTGCGTGAGTGCTCAGCAATCCGGAGAAAATCCTTCACCCATACCCGTATGAAAATCAAATTTACGCTCCTTGCGTTGCTCCTGGCCAAGGCGGCGGCCGGACAGCAATGGTCAAAATCTTTTTCTGCCGGACAGTACGCGGCTGGGCAGTACCTGGGGGGAACCGAAATCATGCACCTGGTGGCGCACAAAGGCAAGCTTTACGCGGGCAACAGCTACTGGCTGGAAACCAACAAATCCCTGCCGGTAAGCGGCTGCCAGATACTGAGCCTGGCTTCACCCACGGCCCAGTGGAAAGAGGAGATCGAGTTTCCGGGCAGCCTGCGCCTGAATTCCCTGAAACAATTCGTCTTCACCCGCGACCACCAGGGCAACGCCCTTGCCCGACCCGACACGGTGCTGCTTGCCAATCCGGGTAACGAAGACGGCCGATTGATTGTGTACCTGCGGGACGACACTAAAAATACCTGGCTAAAGGACAGCATTACGACTTACACCTATCCAGGAGCCGACGTCAGCGTCCGGTCGTCGGGTTTGCACTACGATGCCAAAGCGAACAGACAATACATTTTCCTTGGAATGAAAACCACCGGCGTACTTCGGGGGGTGTACAAACCCGGTCTGGAAACTAAAATAGAGTGGACAACCACCCCCGAGTTGTCGGTCGGTCAGGATTTCAGGGTGATGGGTTTTACCGAACTGAACGGCGTGCTCTACTGCGGAACCAGCGAAAACGGCGTTGCCCGCATTTACCGAAGAAACGATTCCGCCACCAGCCCGGACTGGACCCTGGTTTGGATGGACGACCAAGGCAGCAAAAACGGTGACATCCGCGGGCTTTCGGCGGTGAAGAATCCGAACGGAGCCGGTCAGGTGCTTTGGTTTTCCTGGAACGGAAGCGCCAGAACCTGGCAACCCGGCAGTACGGTGGCCCCGGTAGAATTTACGTACGCACCCGATCTGACCCAACGCCTGGGAACCAATACGAGTGGCGTGCTGGCTGCCTACAACGATAATATTCTGCATTGGTACGATCCGGTGCGGCGAGACAGCGTTCACCTGATCGGCTTTGAAGTCCGCTACAACAATCCCGGCAGCCGGCCCAACGTCGACCGGTGGAGCCTCGACGGGATGTATTACGCGCGGGAATCGTCGGGAGGCACGGTCAACTATGAACTGAAGTACATCCTGAAAAATGCCACCCCCCTAACGGACACGCTGCTGGCAGTCCGAACAATTTGCGCGTCGCCCTTTCCGGCGGAAGCCGGAAACGTGTTGTACGCCGGTGGGTACGATGGCAATGGTTTTCCGGCGAGCCAAACCGCCTGGGTGTACCGGGGCGACTACCGGGACGAGGCCAGTCAAATCCCGACTGCCACGAAAGGCAATTCGGCGGACGAACCGGAGGCAAGGGTTTATCCCAATCCTGCCAGCGCGTACATCCACATCCGTTTGAAAAACAAGGGCTTCAAAAAAGCCTATCTGTCAGATGCATCCGGGCGTGTTGTGCAGCAGGCTTCCGCTGAATTCATGGATGTACGCGCCGTTGCGGACGGTTTATATTTGCTGACCATCGTTACCGGCGGCGGGCAGTTTACCAGGAAAGTGGTGATCCGCCGAAACTGAACCGCAAGCCTTCGGGGGATGAAACCAACGGATCCGACAATTGCGAAGCGTTTTGCGTGGAATGCCCGACCCCACCACGGTTTTAAAACCCAGAAGGTGTGACACCGGTTTGTGAACCGGCGCGTTTCTTCCGAGCGCTCCAATGCCCGGGGTGGGTATTTTCACCGGCCCCCCACTTTTGACAAACGGCGCTTCAAACCTACCCGGGCAAAACTTCCGCACCGGCGCACTAGTCCAGGTACTTCTCCAGCGCACCGTCGTACAGCGCCTTTGCCTCACTTGCCGACAGCATCACTTCCCCGTTGATGGTGAATTGCGCCTCCGTTACTTGCCCCAGCAGCGTAAAAGATACGGCGTGCGCCCGCACCAATGCCTCGAAGGCAGCCCGTCCGTCGGCACGCACCGACACCACCACCCGACCCTGGCTTTCCCCGAACAGGTACGCATCCTGCCGGAAAATGTCGTCCGTCCGAACTTCGAAACCCAGACCGCGCGGCATGGCCGATTCGGCCAGGGCAATGAACAAGCCCCCGTCCGAGATGTCGTGCGCCGATTCCACCCGCTTTTCCGCGATGACTTGTTTGACGGCCTGCTGCACGCGGTATTCTTCCTCCAGGTCGAAATGCGGAGCGGGCGAGCCCTTGACGTTCCGGAAAGAGTAGAGGTATTCGGACGAGTTGAGGCAGTTTTTCGCTTCGCCAACCAGGTAAATCCAATCACCCGTCCGCTTGAAGTCCAGCGTCATGCGGTTATCGGGATTTTCCATCAGGCCCAGCATCCCGATGGTGGGCGTGGGAAACACGGCGCTCCCCACCGTCGCCCCCGAATCGGAGGGAGATGAACGCTGGTTGTAGAAACTCACGTTGCCGCCCGTCACTGGCGTACCGAACCGTTCGCAGGCTTTCTTCATGCCCTTGACCGCGCCCACAAACTGCCAATAGACTTCCGGCACGTAGGGATTGCCGAAGTTGAGGCAATTGGTGATGGCGATGGGTTCGCCCCCGGAGCAGACAATATTGCGGGCAGCCTCGGCCACGGCAATGGCGCACCCCTCCTCCGGGTCGGCGTTCACGTAACGGGCGTTGCAGTCCACGGTGATGACGATGGATTTGTCGGTACCCAGCACGCGCACCACGGCGGCGTCGGAAGGGGCGTTGGTGCTGCGGTTGGCAATGCCCACCATGGAGTCGTACTGGTGGTAGACCCAGCGGCGGGAAGCGATGTTGGGGTGCGTAAGCAGGTGCACGGCGGCTTTTTTACGCTCCTCCGGGCGGGTCAGGTCTGGTAGGCGGGCGAGGTCGAACTGCCTGAACTCCGCGTAATACGCCGGCTCCCGGTAATCGCGGTGGTAGACGGGGGCACCGCCACCCAACACCAGGTCTTCGGCGGGTACGTCGGCCACTGGTTCCCCCCGCAGGTAGAAACGGAGCCGTTTGGTGTCGGTTACCGTACCAATTTGAGCGCAGTTCAGATCCCACTTGTCGAAGATCGCCTCGATGACGGCTTCGTGTCCCTGTTTGCCCACGATCAGCATCCGTTCCTGCGATTCGGAGAGCAGAATTTCAAACGGCATCATACGGGGCTGGCGCGTGGGTACGCGGTCGAGGTGGATATCCATGCCGTGCCCACCCTTGGCGCTCATCTCGGAGGTAGAGCAGATGATGCCCGCCGCGCCCATGTCCTGGATGCCCACGACGCTGCCAGTGGCAATTACTTCCAGCGTGGCTTCCAGGAGCAGTTTTTCCTGGAACGGATCGCCTACCTGCACGGCGGGCAGTTTCTCGGCCGATTGGGCGGTGATGTCTTCGGAGGCGAACGTGGCCCCGTGGATACCGTCCTTGCCGGTGGCCGAGCCGACGATGAACACCGGATTACCCACGCCGTAGGCAATGGCGCTGGCCACTTGCCCCACCTTGACGATGCCCGCCGAGAAGGCATTGACGAGCGGATTGGTGTTGTAGCAATCGTCGAAGTAGAGTTCGCCTCCCACCGTCGGGATGCCGAAAGCGTTGCCGTAGTCGCCGATGCCCTTCACCACGCCCTTCAGCAGGCGCTTGGTTTTGGGTAAGTTCGGGTTGCCAAAGCGGAGCGAATTGAGTTGGGCGATCGGACGGGCGCCCATCGTGAAGATGTCGCGGTTGATACCACCCACGCCGGTGGCCGCGCCCTGGTAGGGCTCGATGGCCGAGGGGTGGTTGTGCGACTCGATCTTGAAGCAGCAGGCGATGCCGTCTCCCAGGTCCACCAGCCCCGCGTTTTCCTCCCCGGCTTTGGCCAGCATCCGCGGCGAATCCCTGGGCAGCGTTTTGAGCCAGACGATGGAGTTCTTGTAGGAGCAGTGTTCCGACCACATCACCGAAAAAATGCTGAGTTCGGTAAAATTGGGGGTGCGTCCCAGGATGTGCTTGATCTGCTCGAATTCGGACGCCAGGAGTCCCAGCTTTTTGGCGGTGTCGAAGGTAACGGCTTGTTGAATTTCCACGGTGGGGCGATCGGTTTGGGAAAGCGGCAAAGGTAGGGCTTGGTGGATAGAATCGGAAATGGCGGACGCGCGAACAGAAAACGGGTGGAATGAATCCGGAATCCACTTTTTTCGACCCCAAATTTGGCAATGCCCACCGGGGTAGTTATTTTTGCCGTTCATTGGTGCGACTCAGAGGGATGGCAGAGTGGTCGATTGCGGCGGTCTTGAAAACCGTTGGCTGTAAAAGGTCCGGGGGTTCGAATCCCTCTCCCTCTGCAACATAACCCCCTTTACGTTCAAAACCCCTCAAATCTTAGGATTTGAGGGGTTTTTTGTTTATGTTCACACCATAGAATTCAACAAAACTCAAAACTTACTACAACAAATCGGTTAACATTTTCTCAATGATCGGTTAACATCTTCACAACAGTCTGTCTGTTAACCGGCCTGCGAATTATCGACAAATATTTGTTTAAACACCATTGATTTCGATTGATCACCTAATCCTTACTGACTATGGATCATACCTTTACCGTACTGTTTTGGATCAACCGAGCCAGAACTAACAAGAAGGGAGAGGTTCCCATTTACGCCCGCATCACCGTAGATGGTAAAAGGGCCGAGATTGCCACCGGATGCAGCGTCGAAGGGGAAAGGTGGAACGCTGCTATGGGAAGCGTCAAAGGCAACAAAGAAGATGCCCGGAGCATCAATGCGTTTCTGGAAACGATCATGCTCAAACTCAACGGCATCCATCGCAAGCTGATTGAGCAAAATGAGCTCATCAGTGCGGAGGCGATCAAAAGCATTTACTTCGGAAAGACCGTGAAAAGGCATACGTTGATGGAGGTCTTCGACCACCACAACCGCCAGATGGCATCCCAAGTGGGCAAAGACTACGCCTTGGGAACCCTTAAACGATTTGAGACCGTCCACAAACTGGTCAGGGAGTTTATCCGGCACCGACACGGTAAGAGCGACCTCCACCTGTCCGAATTGAACCACGAGTTCGTCACCGACCTGGAATTCCACTTCAAGACCGTTCGCCAGTGCGCCCATAACACCACCATGAAGTACATCACCAATCTGCGCAAGAT
>JACMKY010000450.1 GCA_014379925.1 Cytophagales bacterium
GATTGCTGTTTGCATATTGGAATATGAAGGATTCACAATCGGAAGATGGACGTGGTTGCTGGTCGGCGAACTGCTTTTCTAAGTAACGCCAATGGGTGACCGTACGATGCGGTGATTTACAACGCGGATCAAGGGTTGAAAGCGCGCCAGCAAGCCGGAGCGGTGACGAACGGCTCGCTAGGATGCAACCCCGACAACGTATCCAACCGCCGGGCGGTTCCCCCTGCCACCCCGTTTGCTCCCGTTATGAGAAGCCCCCTTGCTGGCTTTTTCAACGGCCAGCAACCAATATCGTCCCGTCTTCACCCGTTCGGAGGTGATTACGGTTTGATCTTCTTTGCCAGAGACCCGAGCCGAAACCGCCGGTAAACGGCTAATTGCCGGATTGGGTGGGGTGTCCGTCTTCGGACGGCGTTTCTGTTTCCGTACGCGCGAATACCCGCACGTAATCTACGTAGAAATACGCCGGGAAAGGCGTGTTTGCTTTGGGCGTCCCCGGCCAGTTGCTGCCGACCGCCAGGTTGAGCAGGAGGTGATACCGTTCGTCGAGCGGCCGGATGACGCGGGCCGTGTGGTACAACTGGTTATCGAGGTACCAGCGGATCTCCCTGGCTTCCCACTCCACCGAGAAGACGTGGAATTTCCCGGAGAAATCCCCCTTTTTGAGTTGGGTTGTGCCCGCGCTGCTGCGTCGGTGACGGGGCGTTTCGCTGCCGAAGTGTACCACCCCGTGCACTTCCGACGGTTCGCGGCCCAGCACTTCGGCGATGTCGATTTCTCCCCCGGCGGGCCAGGGTCCGTACCGGTCGTCGGTGGGCAGCATCCAGATGGCGGGCCACAATCCCCACCCCTTGGGCATTTTCGCCCGCACCTCGAAGCGCCCGTACTGCCAATCGGCTTTGTGGCGGGTGTTCAACCGGGCCGAGGTGAAGGCTTTGGTCAGGTATTTTTCCCTTTGCGCCACAATCACCAGGGTGCTGTTTTTCAGGTAAGCGTTTTCGGGACGGGCCGTGTAGTACTGCAGTTCTTCGTTGCCGCCGCCCCGGTCGTTCACTTCGGGCGTCCACTTGGTGGTGTCAATCCGGGGTCCATCGAACTCATCCTGCCAAACCAGCTTCCACGGTTGGGCGGGGGCGGACGGCGCGTAGCCGTCTGTGGGCGGACTGGACGGCAAACGGGGAAGCGCCCCGGAAAGGCCCATCCAGCATAAAAGGAACGCGGCAATGCTGGCTCGTGAAACGGAAATCATCCGGGCGGGGGTCTCTCTGCTGAAAATAGCCATTTTTTTGATTTGCTCACCAACCAAGGCTCCCGCCGGTTTTTTTGTTAATTTTGTCAAGGGCCGATTGACCAAGGCTTCCGTTGTCCATGCGCATTGGTTTCCGTTTTTCCTTTCTGCTGGGAGGGTGGTGCTTGATCCTGTTGACTCACCCAATGGTGACCGTGGCCGCGACGCCCAAACCGGACTCCCTGGTGGTGCAAAAAGACCGCTCCCGGGTGGACGTGCGCCGGTTCGGGGCCGACAAACTGGCCCGCTACGAACGGGACAAGGACTTCCAGTACGACCGGCGGAGAACGGACGGACCGCTTTCGGCTTGGGAACGGTTCAGGCTTTGGCTGATCGAGCGCGTATTCGGTTTCTTGTTCCGCCCCGGCTCGGCGGTATACTGGGAGTGGGCCATCTACATTGGGAGCGGCCTGGTGATCTGCTACGTCATCCTCAAACTGACGCAGGGCGACCTGAGGGGCCTTTTCTTCGGCGAAGCGCGCGCTACGGCGCCCGACCACGAAAGCGCCGACGAAAACATCCACGAACTGGATTTTGACCGGCTGATCGAAGAAGCCATTGCCCGCCAGCACTACCGCCGGGCCGTGCGGCTTTTCTACCTGCAATCGCTCAAGCAACTCACCGACCGCCGGCTCATTGACTGGCGGATCAACAAGACCAACCAGGATTACCTGGCTGAACTGAGCCGAAGCGAGGCGTACCCGTCGGTGGAACCCGCATTCCGACGGCTCACTGCCTTGTTTGAATACATTTGTTACGGGAACTTTGCGGTAAGGACAGCCGATTTCGAGGAAATGCGGCTTTCCTTTCAACGTTTCAACCGAGACGTTGCCCGGTTGAAGTAACGTACGGCCCGCCACCGACCCGATCGCTCGTTGCCCGCGCCTCAATCCACCACGCATTCATTTTATCACCCATCACGTTTAGCGTATGCAAAACATCGAGCCTTTTTACAACTGGGAAAACCACTACGTCGCGGCCGACGACGAGCGTTCTCCCTTCTACCAGCGCGACTACAACCTGCAGGAATACACCCACGACATTTACGGCTACTACATCCATCCGCTGTGGGACGAGATCGGTTCGGAAACCCTCTACGTCAAGATCCTGTTCGCCGACTACCAACGCCGCTTCGCCGTCATTGAAATGTTCGGTGAGTGGAACGACACGCTGCACAACGACATCATGCACTTCAAACGCAACGACGTGGAACTGATGGTGCAGCAGGGAATCAACCAATTCATTCTCCTGGGCGAGAACGTGCTTAACTTTCACGGTTCCGACGACTGCTACTACGAGGAATGGTTCGAAGACGTGGAAGACGGCTGGATCGCCGCCGTCAACTTCCGGGATTTCGTGGAAACGGAATGGCGCAAGTACCACCTCGACTACTACATCAACTTCGGCGGCACCCTCCACCTCGACCACTGGCGGACGCTGAGTCCGCATCCTTTTTACGAAGCCGTTCGCGGCCTGATCATGCGGCGATTGGCCTGAATAAGCAGTTTATGAGTCAATGAGTGCTTCACCGTCCGATCACGCTGAGTGAGCCGTCAGTAACCGGTGCTTGGCCACTGGCTCGTTAAACGGCTTTGCCAACGAAATGGGGTCGCTGGTTGCCATCCGAATGCGTACATCCGATGCGGCGACCGCACCAAACGCGGCAACACCAGCGCGAAAACCCAACTACGCGCCCTACAAACGCATCATCTGCCGGACGTTATCGGCGTACTTCAAGCCCGTTTCAATTTTGGTGTTGCCCTTGGTTTGCAGGTGGAGGATGTATTTTCCGCCGAAGTGCTTCTGAATTTCCCGGATCAGTTGGCTGTTCACAATCACCGAACGGCTCACCCGAACGAACCAAGCCGGCAACTTTTCCTCCAGAACGGTGAGGGTATATTCGGTGAGGTATTTTTTGCCCTCCGAGGTGACCAGAAACGTGTACTTGTCTTCGGCTTCGAAGTGACTCACTTCCGTCAGCCGGACGAACGTAATCCGGTCGCCCGTTTTGACGGAAATGGAAACGATTTCTGGTTTGGGCTTCAGGCTTTCCAGCAGTTTGAGCAGTTGCCCGTTGTCAAAAACGGCCGTCCGGGCGCCCTGGTTTTTCCGGAGTTTTTGGACGGTAATTTCCAGCCTTTCCCGCTCAATGGGTTTGAGCAGGTAATCAATGGAGTTCTCTTCGAAAGCCCGGATCGCGTATTCGTCAAAAGCCGTGGCAAACACGACCATCGGCACGTAACTCAACTGGGAAAGCATCTCGAAACCGTTCATGCCGGGCATTTCCACGTCCAGAAA
>JACMKY010000056.1 GCA_014379925.1 Cytophagales bacterium
CTGGGCAACGCCCCATTCCGCGGAGGCAACGAGGCAAATCAGCAAGCCGGGGTGGATTTTTTTCATGAATCGGGTTGAAGGAGATAAGAAGTAGGATGTAGGATGTAAAGTACTACGGGATTTGTTCCGTATTTCAGTCGGCATCTATGGGGACGAAATCGGCTCAGAACGTACGCAAAATCTTTGCCTTATTATCTTAATACGTTGATAGTAAGCGCGTATTGGGTACTGCTCGCGTGACGCACGGTTTGTTTGCTGCCCTCCCGATCCGTCATCAAATTCCCTTCTCCCCGATCTGCCGCACCAGTTCCGCGTACCAGGCTTCGCCGTACTTGCGGATGAGCGGTTCTTTCAGAAATTGGTACAACGGCACCCCGAGGCGCGCTCCGTGCGCGCAGGCCGGGCTGCACACCTGCCAGCGGTCGTAGTTGACGGCGTCATACTGGTCGTAATGGGTGATGCGAATGGGGTACAAGTGGCAGGAAAGGGGTTTCTTGAACGCGGTCTTGCCGTCCAGGTACGCCCGCTCGATGCCGCACTGCAGCACGCCGTTCGCTTGGTAAACCGCGTAGGCGCACTCCCGGTTGCCGACGGTGGGCGTGCCCCAATCCCCGTCTTTGTCTTTCACGTACTTGCCCTGGGCTTCCACCGCCCGGATGCCTGCGGGGGACAGGTAGGGCTTTACGCGTTCGTAAATTTCTTCCAGAATGGGCAATTCGGATTCTTCGAGGGGCGCGCCGGAATCACCTTCCACGCAGCAGGCACCCTTGCACTTTTGGAGGTCGCAGACAAAAAACTGGTCGGCAACGTCGTCGCTGATGTAGGTATGTTCAATGGCAATCATGGTCGCGCTGGGAGCTAGGGTTGGACACACGGATGAGGATTTCCTCCGCCCAAAAACGAGCGTCCGACGGCGGTGGAAATCTCTTTTTGGGTACTCAGGCGGAGCGTGCCTCCCGCCGCGGGTAAATTTACGCAAAACTCCGGCGGAATCTTCGCAGTTTTGGGGAACACCAGCCGCACTGCTCCCGTGGGGAACCTTCACCAACGTTTGAAGCAACGACTCGACGACCGGACCGCGGCGGGCAACCGGCGACAACTGACCGTCGCGGGTTCGCTCGCCGACTTCTGTTCCAACGACTACCTGGGGCTGGCCCGCAGTGAGGCCCTCCGGCAACGCATCGCCGCCAGGGCGCAGGCAATGCCCCTGCCCAACGGGGCCACGGGATCGCGCCTGATTTCGGGCAACAGCGCCTACGCCCTGGAAACGGAGGTGGCGTTGGCGCGCCTTTTCCGCGCCGAAAGTGCCCTGCTGTTCGCTTCGGGGTACGCGGCCAACTCCGCGGTGCTCTCCGTCGTTCCGCAGGCGGGCGACGTGGTTTTTTGCGACCAGCTGATTCACGCCAGCCTGCGCGAAGGGGCGCGGCTGAGCGACGCCGAACGCCGTTATTTCCGGCACAACGACCTGGATGACCTGGAAGAACAACTGCGCGGACTGCGGGGTAACGGCTTCGCGGGGGAGATTTTCGTGGTGGCCGAGTCGGTGTATTCCATGGACGGCGACTTCGGGCCGCTGGCAGATCTGCTCGGCCTGGGCGATCGCTACGACGCCCATTTGGTATGGGACGAAGCCCACAGCACGGGCCTGTGGGGCGAGGGAGGCAGCGGCCTGGCTTGCTGGCTGGGTCTGCACGACCGCATCTTCGCCCGGATATACACCTTCGGCAAGGCGATGGGCGGGCACGGTGCCTGCGTGGCCGGGTCGCGCGTGCTGACCGACTACCTGGTTAACTTCGCCCGCGCGTTCATTTACACCACGGCCCTGCCGCCGCACAGCCTGGTCAGCATCCGCGAATCGTTCGGCTTCCTGGCCGAACACCCGACCCTGCAAAGCGAGATCGGGCGCAAAATCCGCCTCTTCCGGGCTACGCTGGCCGGTGGGACCTTGCCCGGGGCGATGAGCGAACCCGAACCGCTCAGTCAAAGTCCCATCCAGATTCTGAAAGTGGGGGGCAACGAACCCACCAAGGCGTTGGCGCACGCGCTCCAGCGGGCCGGATTCGACGTGCGGCCCATTCTGGCGCCCACGGTGCGGGCGGGCGAAGAACGGCTGCGCATTTGCCTGCACGTGCACAACCGCGACGAAGAAATCATTCAGTTGGCAGGCTTACTCCACGAATGGAAGTCGGGTGACTCTACCGAGCAGGAGCCGGAATATGGATCCGGGTGAGGCGGGCTGGCTTTTTAGGAATAAAAGTCAGGAGACTTGCCAAATCTCAAAGATTTGGCAAGTCTCCCGTTTCTTGTCGAAAACAAGGCCGTCTCTGCTCACTTTCTTTCCACTACCAATTGCTTGCGCAGGGTTTCTCCTTTATAAACAGAAGAAATAACGCATCAAAAACTTCATCACGGAGGGGAATTAAGGGTGAATACGGCTCATTTATAAAATTTGAAGGAAGGAAGAAATCGGTCGTCGCTCACCCCTTTGCCTTGGTAGCAAAGGCTGTCGTTGTAAAGTACCTGCACTGACTGGTAATGATTCTTGTCGCACTTGTCCCTACGCAATTGAAAAGTGATGGTCAGCGTGTTGGTGTCAGTCTGATCCAGTTGGAGGTAGTACTGCTTGGTGAGCGGGCGGTCGTAGGCGGCCTAGTCGGTGTCTCGGTTCAAGTAATACAGGTAAATGTTTCCACTTAATTCGATGGGTCCGGGTACCACCACGTTGCCCTGCTGGTCGAGCACCTTTCCATCGTTGATGTTGTAGCGGCCGTAGATACCCAATAACTGGGCTTGGCTTCCTTTATCGTAGACACTAAAATAAATGCTGCCTTCAAACTCATCCTTCCCTCCGCAGGGGCTCAGGAGGGAAGGCCCGTCGCAGGCGGCGAGAATAGTAGTGATCAAGGCAAGCAGCAGGGGCTTTCTCATGGCTTTTATTGGTTATCATTCCAAGTTACTTAACCGCTGCTTCAGTTCACCATTTTCTTTCTTCAACCTTTGCAAGGCTTTGCCTTGTTCTTTTAGGCGTTTGTTCTGCTCAATGAGGTAGAGGGTCAGTTCCTCCACCTTCTTGAGCGTCAGTGTCTGATCTCCACCAAGCCCAGCCCTTCCGCCGCCACGGTCTGGGCCGAGGGTATCTCCGGCAGGATCCCGTTGTACACCTCCGGAGGCACCAGCAAGCCGTACTCGGAGAGGAACCCGGTAGGCACCTGGGACTTCTCCAGTGGCTGGAAGATGTAGCCCACCCGTTCGGCAAAGCCGTTGGCGACGGGGAAAGCCTCCACGTTGTCGCTGATGACGTTGTCGGGGGTGACCGTCGTGGTGGGCAGCAAAGTAGCCGTGGCCGGAATGCTTATCCCATCGGAGGTCTTTAAGTAGTAGACCTGGCCAAAGGAGGGGAAAGCCCAAACGTAGCCGACCAAAGTCAGCAAAAGGGCAAGGTTTTTCACGGGAGAGGGAGTTACGGTTGAAGTTCCATGTCAAAGCGGCCGTCGGTGATGCGAACCGTATCGCAGGTGGGTGCGTCGGGTCTGAAAAGCGTGGATTCGAAGCGCCCGGCGATGATGCGTTTGGCCAAGTCGAAGCGCGTGAGAGTTAGGGTGCCTTTCTGGTACAAGATTCGATCATC
>JACMKY010000451.1 GCA_014379925.1 Cytophagales bacterium
CCTCAACAAGCAGGTACTTACCTCCACTTCCTCCCGGTACGTTACCACGCTCGCCCCTTCCCAGTTCGATGACCTCGGCCTGGAGTATTACTTCGAACTCACTTCCCCGACCGGGCTCAAGACCCAGAGCGTTACCGGGTATACGTACCTCTACTACGCCGAAGGCCTGCCCATCGGCGACCTCAAATCCGGTTCCACGGTGGCCAGCTATCAGCTCATTGCCGTTCCGCTCAACCTGGCCGACGGCAGTGTCGGTGCGGTGCTGGAAGATGACCTGGGTGCTTACGACAACCGGAAGTGGCGGTTGTTCGGCTACCAGGACGGGACGTTGCAGGAATACCAGGACCCGGAAAACCCGCCGCTCGACAGCCTCCGGGCCGGACGGGGCTACTGGTTCATTACCAAGAACCCGACGCTGCCGAATACGGGCGCCGGAACGACCGTCCGCGCCAACAGCCGCCAACCGTACCGAATGGCCTTGAAGCGGGGATGGAACCTGATCGGCAATCCGTACAACTTCAACATTTCCTGGCCGCAGGTGAAGCTCTTCAACCGGAATCCGTCCGGTCTGGGCAACCTGAAGGTCTACGAAGAGGGATTTCTGGACGTGGACAGCGAGATCCTGCCCCGGTTCCGGGGTGCCTACGTGTTTGCCGAGCGGGAGTTGACCATTCAGATTCCCGTGCTCAAGGACGACGCCATCAACGGACGGCGGGCGGCGACGAAAAAGCCGCGCCACCACCCGGAATCCGAGTGGGAAGTTAACTTCGCGTTGCGGGCCCGGGAGATGAACTACCGGCTGGGCGGAGTGGGTATGCACCCCCGGGCGGACACCGGCAAGGATCCGTTCGATGAAATCACCTTGCCGCGCTTCCTCCACTACCTGGAGATCAACTTTGATCATCCCGAATACTTCGCTCCCCGTTTCACCAAGGACGTGGTTCCCGTGGACGAAGCGCGTACCTGGACGTTCACCGTGGCGTCCAACCTGCCCCCGCAGACGGTGGAGTTGTCGTGGGAGAACTTTTTTTCCGAACGGGCGGACCCCGACAAGCAGTTGATCCTCTACGACGAGCAGCGCCGGCAAATCATCGACCTGCGGAAAAACGAGCGTTACGCCTTCTGGCTGGCGGATTCGGCCACGTTCCGGTTGTACTACGGCTCGCCGGCCTACGTGCAGCCGCACCTGCGGCCCCAGCGGAGTACGCTGGGCAGCAACTACCCTAACCCGTTCGGAGACCCGTCCAACGAAACCACCCGGATCCCGTTTGCCCTGCCCGGTACCCAACCCGCTTACCGGGTAGACCTGGGCATTTATTCCCTCACCGGCCAACGGGTGGCTTCGTTGGCGGAGGGCACTTACCCGCCCGGCGCGCACGAAGCCACCTGGAACGGCCGGGCCGCCTCCGGCCGGCGTCTGCCCCCCGGCCTCTACGTCTGCCGGATGGAAGTTGCGTCGACGAACGGCCGGGAAACGCGCTTCCAAAAAATATGGCTGCGGTAAATCCCCTTACTGAAAATACCCATCGGATGGCTCCAAGCCATCCGATGGGTAAAAACCCTGAACGGCAATGATCCGAAGCTTCCTTTTCTTCGCCACGCTCCTTGCGCCCGGGGTGGTGCTGGGCCAGCGGTCGGCCGATACCAGCAACGTGGTGTACCTGCGCTTCAGCGACGCGGAAACCAAGCCGGGTCCGCCGCCGTCGCTTTCCTACGGGGGCCTGATCTTCGAGGACGCGGACCGGAACTACCTGATCAGCGCGGCGGAACGGGCCCGGGTGAGTTTTACGGTGGAAAACCGGGGCCAGGGCACCGCCTACGGCATCCTGGTGCGGGCCAGGGTAGCCAACGGGTTGCCGGGAATCCAATTTCCCGACCCCCTCCTGCTGGATTCCCTCGCGCCGGGAGCGAGCCGACGCGTGGACATCGCCCTGGCGGCGACGGAAGCCATCGAAACCGGGGTGGCCAACCTGGTCGTCGAAATCCGGGAGGATTCGAAGCCCACCGCCGATCAGATCTCCCTCGACGTGCCCACGGAAGAATTCAAGACCCCCGAATTGAAGTTCGTTAACTACACGTTCGACCGTTCGACGGACCGTTCGGACAACGACCGGGTGGACTTTCTAACGCCCATCACGCTGTCGTTCAACCTGCAAAACCGGGGCCGGGGCAACGCCCTGAACGTGGTCCTGGACTTCGCCCTTCCCCCTTTCGTCAAGGAAACGGATCGGTTGCAGTACCGGGTGGACACGCTCCGGGCCGGAGAAAGCCGGGAAGTAGCGTTCGAATTCCTGATTACCCGGCAATTCAAGGGAAACGCCATTCCGGTGAAGGTGACGGCCAGCGAGCGATTCAAGAAGTATGGGCAATCCCTGACGATGCAGTTGAACCTGGGTCAGCAATCCGGCATCGGGTGGACGCGCGTAGTGGCGGAAGAAACGGACCGCCCGGGTGCCGCCGACGCCGGGGAGGCGGATGCCGTGGACCTGGACATTCCCCGGCAGGTTGCTTCGTTTCCCAATCGGTTTGCCCTGGTGGTGGGCAACCAGGCGTACGCCTCCGTCCCGAACGCGGGCGTGGACACGGCGACCAGCGTCGCGTTTGCGCGCCGGGACGCCGAGGTTTTCCGGGAATATTGCCTCCGCACGTTGGGCATTCCGGTCGAACAGGTGCTTTTTCTTCCGGACGCATCCCGCGAGCGACTCGCCCAGGCGCTGGACCAATTGAGCCTCATTGCCAAGGGGAAAGCCGGCAAGGCGGAACTGGTTTTCTACTACGCGGGACGCGGGTTGACCGGTAGCCGGAGCGAGTCGCCCTACCTGGTGCCGGTGGATGCCGAAAGGGGAAGCACCCAACGCTGCATCGGGTTGACGGAGGTGTACGCGAAACTGTCCGAGCACCCGACCAAGCGCATCACGGTTTTCCTGGAAACGGACTTTGTCGCCCAGGCCAGCGAAGCGAAACTTCCCGCCGACAAGAAACGTTCGGCCCTTTCGGACGCGCCCAAGGGCAACGCGGTGGTGCTCGCCGCCAGTGCCGCCAGCGGGCGGGCGTTTGCTTACCCGGAGAAACGGCACGGCTTGTTTACCTACGCGCTGCTGAGCCAACTCCGCGCAAGCAAAGGCGAAGGAACGTACGGCGACCTGGCCGACTTCCTGGCGGAAAACGTAGTGACCCGGTCGGCGCTCCTCCACCGAACCGGCCAGGAACCGCAAGTTCGCACGGGCAAGGGAGTGGACAAGAACTGGAAGCGCTGGACGGTGCGGTAGCAGGCGTACGGTGGTGGCGCAAAAAAGATGGATCGTCGTTGCAGTGGGGCACCCTGGCCGTTGCGGTCAACGCCGCGGCCGCGGGTGCCACCACGCCAAGCCGCCGCCGGCGCCGATCCATGCCCACTACCGCTGATCGGAGGATGGTACGATCCTGGCCGACAAATCCGGATCCTTCATCGCCTTATCCAAAGGAAAGATCGGGCGTTGAATTCGGCGGTACTTTAATCGCTCCAGGTTCTGGTCTACCCCCCCCGGGGTCAGCGCCAGTATCCAGTCGGCTCTCATTGCGTAAAGCTCCGGTTCCAGGTAGCCGATTTTCACCACCACGATAGCCGCTTTCCGGGGACTAAGGCCCAGTCTGGTAAAGTCAATTTCCCGGTGATAAGGCTTCCGTCGGCGGGTAACAATGACGTGTACACTGCCCACTTTCACCACCACTTCCACTTCGGCATTCTTATCCCCGTATTCGATGGACGTTACGGTTCCGGAAATCCGTACCGGAGGCGCGTAGCGGGCATCCACTTCGGCCCCCGCGTAACCGTCAACCGGCCGACCGATACCGGCGGCAATGGCTTTTTTCACCAATTCCGGTCCCGGAATGGAGGCGTAAATAAGCGAAGGACCGTTTTCCGGTTGGAACTCGGAACGGGCGAGTATTTCTTTCAATGTCCACGTTACGTCGCCTGCCCCGCCGGCCGTGGGATTGTCCCCGGAATCGCTGATGAAGAAGGGATGTTTTTTGCTGGCCAGGGCCTGATCCAGGCTTTCACCCAGGGAAGCGGTGGGGGCAACGAAGGCAAAACCGAGTCGGGCATTCCAGAAGCTTCGGGCCAGTTGCTCGGCGGTACGCGTTACTTTCTCCTTGTCATCGCCGGTAACCATCACCACCGCGTGGTTACGGGGTTCATCCGCCCAGGCGTATCCCACCCATATGGCCGCGTCAACAATGCCCTCCTGCGCGGCCGCCGGGGACACTGCCTGGTATATCAGATTTGCCGGTTCTATTCGGGTGCTGGTTTTTTCACCGGGTAACAATACGGGTACGGGGATCCAGGCTTTGTAAGCCGGCTTTCCCTTGCCGCTTTCCATTCTTCGGAGCAGGTTTTCCACGGCCCGTTGTTTGGTTTCCATCGCGTCTTCGTGGGGAGCCATCCGGTAGCAAGTGATCAGGTCCGTGTTTTCGGCCAGCCGCCAGGAAACGTTGCCGTGCAAATCCATTGAAGTCGATACAACGGTTTCTTTCCCGATCACCTTGCGGATTCTGGCGATGAAGTCCCCTTCCGGATCATCGAGCCCTACCACGCTCATGGCGCCGTGGATATCCAGAAAAAGGCCGTCGTAGGGACCATTTTTTTCGAGGGAATCCAGGGTTTTCCCCACCAGTGATTCGTAGGCTTCCCGGGTAACGGCGCCCCCGGGCAGCGAACGACCCACCAAAGCCGGAATCCAGACTGCCCGTTGACGAAACGGCGAATCGGCGGACAAAAACGGGTAGGCGGAGAAAACGTCCGCCCCGTATTTGGCGTGAAAGGCCGCTTCGTGGGTAAGCGCGGGCGAAAAGGTACTCGACTCAATGGCTAATCCGGCAATGGCAACGCGGGGAAGCGCCTTGGTCCGGGAATTATCCCCGGATTTGGCCATTTTCGGATCGGAAACCGGCCCATTGCTTTCCCGAACCGAAGAAAAAGCCAAACCCAGGATCGAACAACCCGAAGCAATTAAAAATAAGGCACGTTTCATGAGCGGATTTTAACGAACTACTATTTAAGCAATATTTTGACTGAACAACCAGGTCATCCGGCAATTTTTGTGCTTCCCGCTCATCCGCCGCTCGTTCGCCCGCTGAAAAGGCATTTAACTAATTGATGGTTAATACTTTCCTTAACGGAGAAGGATTTGAACACCCCCCGGCAATACCCCAAAAATGGTCACTGTATCCGTAATTTTAAAGTCCACGGATTCATTGGCAAAGCCGGAGAACCACCGGATCACTCCGTACCCAATCGGGTTAAACGCGGTAGGGTAGATTCCGGCCGGCCGGTTGGATCAGGGGGAAATTGATTTCGAAGGTCATTTAAAATTTCAAATCCGGAATTTAAAATTAATTTTGTCGCCCGCTGCCTCCGTCATTCAAAACCGGTCCGCATCGAACGGCAAACCGAATTTGAAGGCCAACCAGGCGGTGAGGACGGTGCCAACGGACCCAATTAAGTACGGCAATGGACATTTTTCCCCGAAACCACGCCTGACGATGAAAAAAATTCTTCTTTCCGCCGGCTTCCTTGGGTTGGCCGGGCTGCTGGTTGTCTTACCGGCCCGATCGCAAACGCCGCAGTGGAAAACGGTCAGCCCGCAAAACCTGCCGGAAGTCCGCAGCGAAAACGCCTTTGCCCGGGTGGGTGACCAGTTGTACCTGTTCGGGGGCCGCAAGAAGCAATCCGTGGAGGCGTACAGCCCCCGCACGAAGCAGTGGAAACGGGTGGCACCGGTGCCGCTGGAAATGCACCATTTCCAGGCCATTACCTACCGGAACGAGATCTACGTGCTGGGGGCCTTCACCGGCGACTACCCGCACGAAACGCCCATTCCCCGCCTCTACATCTACAACCCCCAGCGGGACCAGTGGCGCGCGGGGGCCGACATTCCGGAAGGCCGCCGGAGGGGCGCCGCGGGGGCGTTCGTTTACCGGGACAAAATCTACCTCCTCAACGGCATTACCGACGGGCACTACGACGGCCACGTGAGCTGGTTCGACGAATACAACCCCGCCACCAACGCCTGGAAAATACTGCCCGACTCCCCCCGCCCCCGCGACCATTTTCAGGCAGCCGTCGCGGGCGACCGGGTGGTGGTGGCCGGCGGCCGGCGCTCCACCCAACGCACCGGCCACGTGCTCGACCTGACGGTGCCGGAAGTGGACACGTACGACTTCCAAACCAACGCCTGGCAAACGCTGCCCGCCAACCTCAACCTTCCCACCCAACGGGCCGGCTGCACCGCCGTCACGCTCGGCAACCGGGTGATCATCATCGGGGGCGAAAGCCCGCAGAAACTGGCCCACAACCAGACCGAAGCCCTCGATCTCCGTTCGAACACCTGGCAGACGCTGCCGACGCTGCAAACGGGCCGGCACGGCACGCAGGCGGTGGTGTACGGCAAGAAACTGTTCATCGCCGCCGGGTCGGCCAACCAAGGGGGCGGTCCGGAGATCAACTCCCTGGAAGTGCTCGAGTAAGGCATCGCTGAGGGGTTGATTTTGGCGTCAGTAGCCGCTTGGTGCCGCCCGTTGTTTACTCCGTGCCCTTTGCCGATTGAAGCCGGAGAACCCTCACCCTTCACCGCCCGGATACCGTTGATGTCAACGACTGAGAAATAACCCGGCCAGCGGCCTGGATTTAAAATGCGCATCCGTTGTTACAATGCACAAAGTATATCGGCTAATTCCTGGGGCTTACTGAAAAAGGGAGAGTGGCTCGTGTCCATCCGGTACACTTTTTGACAAGGCAATTCCGTGTACATTTTTCTTTGAATAAAAGGAGTAACCGCTTTGTCTTCGGTACATTCAATGTATACCCTGGGTACGCTGCCAAAGTTTTCTTCCGTCAATTGAAGAATTTCGCTCCCGGATGCCATGGGTTCAGGACTGAGGAGCAATTTGGCCAGTTCCGTAATATAATCTTCGCAGTCCGCATACAAGCCTTGCTTATAAATCTCTTTTTCTAAGGTGGTTGCATTCAACTCAACATCAACTTTTACGTAAGGCTTTAGTACACCCTGGGTATCGAGTACGGAATACTCCCTTTGACATTTCCCGTTGGGAATCAGGTAAGCGGCCAGGTAAACCAGCTTTTCAATCTTGTGCGGCCGGTATTCCGCTGCCTGGGAAATCATGATACCGTTCTTACTGTGCCCTACTAAAATTACTTTATCATCAATTGTATCAATAAGATTGCAAATTTTTTCAACCGTCGTTTGCATCTTTACCTCTTTTACGGAAGTCTTATCCCTGCCCATGCCCGGTAAATCAATGGCCAGGGCTACGTGACCCGCTTTTTCCAAAATGGGGATGAGTCGGTGCCAGTTCCAGGAACTATGCCATGACCCATGAATTAAAATAAATGTCTTCACGTTTTCAGATATTTAATTAATTATGATAGAAAATATTGATAGTCAAGCGCTTGTTGGAAGCAAGTACCGAAAATCCAATAAAGTGTTTTCGATACTCACGCAAAGCAATTTATTCAGTCAGGTGCATTGTCTGGACCGGTTGCGTCCGTAATTCTATTTCCTTGGTCACTCTTTCCTGCTCATTAGAAATTTCCAGCGTGTACTTGCCGTCAGCCAGCTGCTCAAGGTCGAACTTGCGGATGTATTTCCTGTCCAGTATTACTTCTTCGTGAATTACTGCATCAGCGCCGTTCTTGATGCGTATCACTACGGGATTGGAGGATGTATTTTCAAAGTGAATTTTAAATTTGGTCGTATTTTCTACCTGATAAACGGCAGCTTGCAAGCTGACCGGACGAACGGCACCCGTTAATTCAGGGAAGGTAGCCTGGTGGGTGTACCGAGTGGATTGAGCCGCGGCACCGGCGGCGGAAACGGTGTTCAGCAGCACAGCCAACCACAAGGCCTTATCGGAAATCCGTCCGGTATTGCCGAAATTAATTTGCGTTTTCATAACGAAATTGTTTTTTAATTTTAGTTAATTGTGTTCAAAAGGTGACAAATTTTCACTAATGCCGTTTGCATTTTCACCCCCTTGTCGGGAGTTGCGTACCGACCCGTACCGGACAGGTAAATAACGGTAGTTGCCGGTCCCGCTTTCTTCAGCGGGGGAGGAATGGACCCCAGTTCTGGGGGCGGTGGATTAAAATGAATATTTTCATTTTTGTTAGCGTTTGATCGTTAACTGATGCAAAAGTAAGGCGGGCACCAAGCACCCACCACCCGGATCTTGCTCACCTTGGCGGTCAACGATGGGTTGGCCTGATGGTGGATGCGGCTGGTAGTTCGGTTCCGATTGCTGATCTTGTCAGGCCGATCCAGCGTCAATCGGCCGGCTCCGTCGTTGTTCGGTAGCCAGGGCAACTGCGCAAGATTCGGGTGGTGGGAGCCAGGGTAACGGGGTATTTTTGCCCCGTATATCAACCAAATCAGTGTACTATGAACCCTGTTGTCGTGGTTACCGAAAAGACTCATTCTGAAAACCAGCAAACTGCGCTGGACTACCAGCGGGTTGAAAAGGCCATTGCCTACCTGGAGCAGCATTACACCGAACAGCCCAGCCTCAAGGAAATTGCCGATGTGGTTCATTTGAGCGAATTTCACTTCGAAAGGATGTTTACCCGCTGGGCCGGCACTACCCCGCAGCGCTTCCTGCGGTACCTGACCAAGGAGTACGCCAAGCAGTTGCTTGACCAGTCGCGGGACGTGCTGGAGGTGGCCTACTCAGTGGGCTTGTCGAGTCCGGGCCGCCTGCACGATTTGTTCATTACCTACGAGGCCCTATCTCCGGGCGAATACAAGCAGAAAGCCCGGGGCCTGGAGATTTTCTACGGGGTTCACGCCACTCCTTTCGGTCCCGGTCTGATTGCGGTTACCAAACGGGGGGTTTGCTGGCTTTCCTTCCAACCCGTTGAAATGAGTGATCTGGCAGTGGATGATTTGAGAGCAGCGTGGCCAGGTGCCCACGTGACGGAGAACCTCATTCTCACTAAATCTTACCTGTCGCAAATTTTTGCCCCGGTGCGCACGACGGCGGCCAAACCGGTTCATTTATTGCTGAAGGGGACTAACTTCCAGATTAAAGTGTGGGAAGCTTTGCTAAAAATACCCGCCGGACAAGTGGCCAGTTACGGAGCCGTTGCCGCTACCATTGGCAACCCAAATGCCGTACGGGCGGTAGGCACTGCTTGCGGTAACAACCACATCGGGTATTTAATCCCTTGTCACCGGGTACTTCAGAAAGCGGGCAATATTGGGGGATACCGCTGGGGAACCACCCGAAAAAAGGCCATTTTGGCCTGGGAAGCCTCGCAATTTTCCCTGAGTGCCTGAGATACGCAAGTATACGGCGTTGAAGAGAAGCCAGGGTCGGTACCGCTTCCGGGAAAGGCAGCGTGACCGACCTCGGTTTGCGCAGTTCGACGACCAATTCTTGGTGATGGGTATTTGCCCACCGTTCACAGGGGTGGGCTGGTCCAAGAAACGACACCGTGGACTTGTCACGAAACCGAAGACCATCCGTTTTCTTTGGTTGGCCATCGGGTAGGTGGGTCAGTTTCCACCGTAACCCATACCGTTGGCTTTTGCTATTGAGGTGGGCCAATTTCTGCTGCATTCGCCGGTCCGCTCCGTGTACATTCCCGGGTCATTCCGGATCGCTCAACCTCCACCCGTGAAAGATAACTTCTCCGAACAAGCCCGCGACTACGCGCAGTTTCGCCCGCAGTACCCGGTGGCCCTCTACGACTTTCTCCTTTCCCGGGTGGCCGAACGCCAAACCGCCTGGGATTGCGGAACGGGCAACGGGCAGGTGGCCGGCGTGCTGGCGGACCACTTCACCCGCGTGTACGCCACGGACATCAGCGAGAAGCAACTTCAACACGCCGTCGCCAAACCCAACCTCTCCTACCAGGTCGCGAAAGCGGAGCAAACTTCTTTTCCCGACCAGACTTTCGACCTCATCACCGTGGCCCAGGCCATCCACTGGTTCGACTTCGAAGCCTTCTACGCCGAAGTGAAACGGACGCTTAAACCGCAGGGGGTGATCGCAATTGTCGGTTACTCGCTGTTCAGCATCCGTCCACCCATTGACCGCATTATCCAACGCTTGTACGCCGATACGCTGCGTGGCTATTGGGATCCGGAAAGGAAGTACGTGGACGAACATTACCAAACCATTCCCTTTCCCTTCCGGGAAATCGAGCCGCCCGCCCTGGCAATGACCGGCGAATGGACGCTGGACGAATGCGTCGGGTACTTGAATACGTGGTCGGCGGTGCAGCACTACCTCCGGAAGAACAACGACAATCCGGTGGGGCGGACCCGGGAGGAACTGCAGGAACATTGGGAAGAAAACACCCGGGAAACGGTCACCTTCCCGCTGCTGCTCCGGGTAGGAAAGCAAGCCTGAGCCCGCCGCCGGTTCCGGCGGATTCGTCCGCGCGGCTTCCGCTCAGTGACGGGCCGTGGTTCGGCCAAAGCTGAATCTACCTATCATTCCCCGAAGCCGAATTAATCGTACCACGCCCGTTCGCCCTCCGCCGTCAACAAAAATGCCAGGCACCGGGAGGGCCTGGCATGGTTGATACCCGCTCAACGAAACTTCCAACCACCTCAATACGCCCGCA
>JACMKY010000452.1 GCA_014379925.1 Cytophagales bacterium
AGTCGGGTGGTCATTCTTCAGTGGGCAATAGGCAATGGGCAGTAGGCACAGTAGGCGGTAGGCAAAAGGGAAGAGTGGGCAGTAGGTAGTAGGCAATGAGCAGTTGGCAAAGAAGCAGGCAAGGTAAGGGAAAAGAACAACCACGTCGTTACGAACGCAGCTTTACTTTTATTTTCAACTGCCCCCTGCCTACTCTTCCCTTTTGCCAACTGCCCATTGCCCATTGCCAACTGCCTACTGCCCATTGCCTATTGCCAACTGAAGAATGACCACCCGACTTAAGTACTCGTTGCTGTTTGGCTTGCTGGGTGCGTTGTTCTTCGTGCCGTTCCTGGGTGGGGTACACCTCTTCGACTGGGATGAAATCAACTTTGCCGAATGCACCCGCGAAATGGTGATCATGCGGGACTACCTGCGGGTTTACATCAACTTCGAGCCCTTCTGGGAAAAACCGCCCTTCTTCTTCTGGATGCAGGCCCTGGCGATGCACGCGTTCGGCATCAATGAATTCGCCGCCCGTCTACCCAACGCCGCGTGCGGCATCGTTACCCTGATCCTGCTCTTCAACATTGGCAATCGGCTCTACGATGCCCGGTTCGGCTTGCTGTGGGCGGGGGCCTACCTGGGCTCCATCCTGCCGCACCTGTATTTCCGGTCCGGCATCATTGATCCGTACTTCAATCTCTTTATTTTCCTGGGGTTGTACCTGTTCATCCTCTTTTACTGGAAAAAAGACGGCTTTTCGGGCATTCGACTCGCGCGCGGCAAATACGTCTACCTCGTTGCCGGCGGGTTGGTGGTGGGGATGGGGATTCTGACCAAAGGCCCGGTGGCGTACCTGATCGTTTGCCTCACGCTGTTCGTCTACTGGGTGCGGCAACGCTTCCGGTTCTACGTGAGCGTTCCGCAGTTCGGGCTGTTTTCGCTGGCGGCGAGCGTGGTTACCCTCACGTGGTACGGCATCGAGACGGCGGTGCACGGCCCCTGGTTCGTGACTGAATTCACCAAGTACCAGTACCGCCTGTTCAGCACGCCCGACGCGGGTCACGCGGGCTTTCCGGGTTACCACTTCGTGGTGTTGCTGGTGGGTTGTTTTCCGGCTTCCATTTTCGCCCTCCGGGGCTTTCTCGGCACGGGCCAGACGCACGTTTATCAGCGCGATTTCAAGGCGTGGATGGTCATTCTGTTCTGGGTGGTGTTGATCTTGTTCACCGTCGTCAAATCCAAGATCGTGCACTATTCCTCGATGTGCTACTTTCCCCTTACCTACCTGGCCGCGCTGACGGTTTACCAACTGTTGAACGGGAAAGTGATTTTCGCCCGGTGGATGAAAGCAGGGCTCTTCCTGATCGCCTCGGTGTGGAGCCTGGCCACCATCGCCCTGCCCTTCGTGGCGCAACGCATCGACTTGCTGCGGCCCCTGTTGAGCAAAGACCCCTTTGCCGTCGCCAACCTCGACGCCCGCGTGAACTGGACCGGCTGGGAAGCCATGGCCGGGGTGGTGCTGATCACGGCCACTTGGCTAGGCATCCGTCGGATGGGCGGCGCATCGCCCGATCCCAACCGGCAGGCGCAGGGAATCGGGCTGCTTTTCGGCGGCACGGCGGTTTTCGTGCTGCTCACCCTCACTTTTTTCATCGCCCGCATCGAAGGGTACTCTCAAGGATCGGCCATCCGGTTCTATGAGCGGTTGCAGGGGAAAGACGTGTACGCGGAGCCGTTCGGTTTCCGCACCTACGGCCACCTGTTCTACACCCGCAAGCAACCCAACCAAACCCTCCGCCCCCGCGACCAAGAGCGGCTGCTGCGGGGACCGCTGAACAAGGATCTTTACCTGGTAGCCAAGATCACCGCCGCCGCCCCGCTCCGGGCCGACTCGGCCTTCCGGGAACTCGGCTCGGAGAACGGCTTCGTATTTTTCGTACGCCGGAAGAAAGAATGAATTGAATGTCGAAGTAAAAAGAATGTTTTTATCCTTCGACATTGGATATTCCTTGTTGGACCGGTTCGCCGGCGCGATTCGACATTCAATCTTTCGGCTTACTGCCCGCCTCCCACTTCTTCACGTCGATGGCGATGTCCTGACCCTTGTCTCCCCGGGCGATGTGGAATTCGACGGGATCCCCTTCGCGCAGCTCGTTAAAATCGCCTTCCTGCACGCTGGTCCAGTGGAAGAACAGGTTATTGGGGGGAAAATGGATGAAGCCGTAACCATTCTTGAGGTTGTGGATGGTGCTTTGGTGCAACCCGTTGCCCGTCCCTTCCCCTGGCGGGACCTTGGTAGTGAACCGGGAGACGGCATTCGCTTCCCGGAACACAAACAGGTTGTTGATGACGGATTCATTTTTCTTCACCTTGTTGTCGATGAGTTCCTGCATCGAAATCGGATAGGTGACCTCCTTGAGCAAGTCCAGCGAAGTGGTGGTTTTTTGAAGCTTGCCGGTTCGTTCATCGGTGTATTCAAAATCCCAGCCCAGTACCATGACCCGGGTGCCGAGGGTGTTGAGTTTGCGGATCAGCGAGACGTAGTCGCCGTCGCAGGCGATGAGCACCACCACATTGAAGCGTTTGTAGATGGCTAGCTCAAAGGCTTCCAGGGCCAGCCACACGTCAATGCCTTTTTCTTCGTGGCGGCCATCCTTGGAGCGAAGCGGCAGGTAGTGCGTGACCACGCCCTCGTTCATGAGGATGTCGTCGAAAATCCGTTCGGAGAATATTTTGTTGGTTTCGTCGGCTTCGTGGGCGCTCAGTCGACCCCGGAAGTAATGGGCGTCCACCACCTGGCACAGCCGCACGTCGGTTCCTTCGTACTGGGCGACCTGGCTGCGAATGAATTCGTGCAGGCCCGCGATGCTCAGGCGGGCCTTGCGGCTGTGTTCGTAGTTGTAGTAGTTGCTAACGTGAAGAAAATAATTGCCGTCGTAGAATACCCCGATGCGGGTCAGTTTGGTATCAAAATCAGCCATGGATTATCGATGAAATATCAGTTGCCAGCCGCCGGGTTGTTTTCGCGGAATGCCGCCCAATTGAATCATTCAATCAGCGTAATCAGCGGTCGTCATCGATGGAATATCTCGCGGACCGCCGGGCTATTTTCATTGAATCATTTAATCAGTGTAATCAGCGGTCGTAAATTTAGGACATAAATCGGGAGTAAAAGTCCCTTTTTCGGTAGATTGCTCCGGTAGTGCGCCTGATCAGGACGTTTCATCCGGAGTTAAGTGCTCCTCACCACCATCTTCTTTTATGCCTTACGATTTTGATTTGCTGGTGATCGGCACCGGACCGGCGGGCAACGTGGCCGCCTCGGAGTGCCGACGGGCCGGCTGGAAAGTGGCCCTGGTCGAAAACCGGCTGGTGGGGGGTGCCTGCGCTTTGCGGGCCTGCGATCCGAAGAAAATCCTGCTCGCCGCCGCCGAGGGGTTCGACTGGGTGCATCGGATGCGCGACAAGGGTTTGACTTCCGACGATATTCGCATTGACTGGCGCGACCTGATGCGCTTTAAACGGAGCTTTACCGAAACCGTACCCAAGAACAAGGAGGAGGAATACGCCCGGGCGGGCATCACGGTGCTCAAAGGAACGGCCCAGTTCACGGGAGAGGCCACGGTGGAGGTAGCCGGCAAGGAATATTCCGCTAACCGGATCCTGATTGCCACCGGCTCAGTGCCCGCGCCCGCGTCCTTCGAAGGCAGCGAACACCTGACCAACAGCGACCATTTCCTCGACGCCGACCAACTTCCCGCCCGGATCGTTTTCGTGGGGGCGGGGTACGTTTCGTTCGAGCTGGCCCACCTGGCGGCCCGGGCCGGGGCGCAGGTGCAGATTGTGGACCGGGGGGCGGCTCCCCTGGGAAAATTCGACCCCGACCTGACCGACCACCTGCTCAAGGCCTCCCAATCCATCGGCGTGGACATCCGGCTGAATGCCCGCATTGAGGCGCTGGATAAGGTTCCCGGCGGGTATCAGTTGCATTTCGTCAACGACGCCGGCAAGCACACGCTCGAGGCCGATTGGGTGGTGCACGGAGCGGGCAGAAAACCGAACGTGGGATCGCTGGAGCCCAAAAAAGCCGGGGTCGAACTCAACGAGGAAGGGGGTATCCGGGTGAATGATTCCCTCCAGAGCGAGAGCAACCCGCACGTGTTCGCGGCGGGTGATGCCATCGGCACGTTTCCCGCCCTGACGCCCGTGGCCACCATGCACGCCGCTTTGCTCACGCAGAACTGGCTCGAAGACAAAAAGCTGAAAACCGATCACCGGGTCATCCCTTCCGTCGCTTTCACCCTCCCGCCCATCGCTTCCGTGGGATTGCACGAACAGGAAGCGAAGGAAAAGGGACTGGCAGTGAAAGTGGCCCACGGCAGCATGGTCAACTGGTACGCCCACCGCCGGATCGGGGACGACTTCGCGGCCTACAAAACCCTCGTCGATGCCCAAACGGGCCAAGTGCTGGGCGCGCACCTGCTGGGACACCACTCGGACGAATTGATCAACCTCTTTGCCCTCGCCATCCGCGCGGGACTCACGGCCGGGCAGATGAAGGAAACGGTGTACGCCTACCCCACCCACGCCTCCAACATCCGGTATATGCTGCCTGCGTAATGCCATCCGCTAACCGGTCTTTTCCAGTTTGCGCAGGTCGTGGGCCAACTGCCGGGCGATCTCCTTGTTTTGCGGCTCGTACACCCAGTAGTTGTCAAACAGTTCGACCACGGCGGAGTTGGCAAATTCGGACACGGTAAGACTGTGGAACTGGGTGCCCTTGCGCTGCTCCGCCTTCATCCGCTCGATGATGTCGGCGCGGATTTCGTACATCACGAAGTCGGACACCATCAGCACGTCGGCATCCTGGTAGTCGTGGGTGGCGAGCATCCGCATGGCTTCCGACAGGGCCGGAACCACGTCGGTGCCGCCGTTGAAACCCATGCTCAGGAACTTCACTACCTTGTCCAACGAGTTTTCCAGTTCCAGCAGGTTGATGGTTTGCAAGCCCGCGGAGAAGGAGATGAGGTAGCACTTGCGTTTCTCGCGCGCCGCCATCTTGATGAGGGCGAAACAAAGCACTTTCGCCACCTGTTCGGGCGTGCCCTCCATCGAACCGCTGGTATCGATGCAGACGATGAACGGCCCCCGGTCGCGTTGGCGGGTCTGTTCGCGCTTGCCGGCCGATACCTGGTTGCCCCGCACCAGTTCGCGGCCCTGGTACTGGTGGGAAAGCAGTTGCTTGTCGGCAAATTTCTTGAAGAAGAGCATTTCGGTGAGGTCGTCGCCGAGCAGACCCGCTTCGGAGGGGAGCATCCGGTTGAGGTCGTCGCTGGCGTGGATGCCGTCGATTTCGGTCGGTTCGGCCGCGCTGCTCCGCCATTCGCTCTTGGCGATCACCTGTTCGTACCACTCCTCGGCCAGTTCGGTTTGCGCTTCCCGGAGCTTGCCCAGCAGATCGGCCAGTTCGCGGATGGATTTTTCGTCCTTCAGCAGCGTGGCGTACCGGCTCAGCACGTCGAAGTTGGTCTGCTTCCAGAGGCCTTTTGACAGGTCCCAGAAGCGACCCACTTCCAGCGTGAAAGGCTCCATCAGGTCAAACAGTTGCTGGTATTCCGCCACCTTGGCGTAGAGCAGGTCCCGGAATTTCTTCATCTCCTCCCCTACCCTTCCCAACTCGTATTGCAGCGCCTTGGCCGTGAGCACGGCTTCCCACTGGTCGAGCAGGTCGGTGATGAGCAGGTCGGCCCGGCGGAATTCTTCGGCCTCCGGATTGGCGCGCAGGCGTTGCAGGAAAGCGGCCCGGTCGCGAAAAATGGTGTCGAACTGCTGCTCGTAAAACCGCGCGTCCACTTCCTCGCGGGTGTGGTGTTCCTTGAGGTGGTTGGTGAGGTGGTACCAGGTTTCGGCGAAAAGGGACAGGGGGCGGTCGCGCCACGAATGCAGGCGCCGGAGTTCGTCCTGGTACGGGTTTTCAGCCTTCACCTGATGGTGCGTTTTGCGCATCCACTGGAGCGTATCCTGGATGATCTGGTCGGTGAGGCTTTCGTTGCCCGCGCAGATACCCAGCATTCCCTGGTGCGAAAAAACCTGATCGAGCGTGGTCTTGAAGTAATCGAACTCCGGGCTCTCGTAGCGCAGCGGCATCAGGTGTTCGTTGGCGTGCACTTTGGCGTACAGGTAGTGCACCAGGTAACGCCGGGTAGCCTTGTCGAACAGGTTACCGAATTCGATAAAGGGCGCAAACTGTTCTTCAATTCCGCGGAGGCGCTTTTGCATACTTGCTAAACGCGCCGGGTTGTGGGGTTGTTCAGGATGGTGGAAACTCGGACGAGAACGGAACGGCTGGCAAAGGTTTGCTGATTATCTCGATTTTTGTAATACTTGCACAAGGCGATTTGGATACAATTTCGCCTGAATCAGTCCTCGTTTACATGAATACGAATTGGTAAAACGTATTTTACACATACTTTTTCACCGTATAGCTCTCCAGGCTTCCATTTTGGCAGGCTATTCAGATAGGTGACGATCGCGTGGTAGTCCTCCTTGCAGAAGCCTTTCAATATTTTTATGTCAGTCAATCGCCCCTCTTTATTAA
>JACMKY010000453.1 GCA_014379925.1 Cytophagales bacterium
ACAGCAACAACAATGTGGTGAACGAAGATTTTGCGCACCACATTTCCGAGAAATTAGACCCTGCCGCCGTCGCTCCGCTGCTGTGCGCGGGCATCACCACCTACTCGCCCCTGCGCCGGTGGAAAGTGGGTAAAGGCCATAAACTCGCCATCTTGGGCTTGGGCGGTCTGGGGCATCTGGGCGTTAAATTCGGGATTGCTTTTGGCGCGGACGTTACGGTATTAAGCACCTCGGAGTCCAAACGGGCCGATGCCGAAGCGTTGGGAGCGCATCATTTTGTGGTGACCAAAAACCCCGATGAAGTAGAAACCGTCAAGAGTACGTTCGACTTTATTCTGGACACCGTAGCCGCTGACCACGATATCAACCTGTACCTGCCCATGTTGCGTACCAACGGCACCTACATCAACGTCGGAATGCCCGCCGATCAGTGGAACATATCGTCGTTTGCGCTGGTTGGCGGCAACAAAACCGTAACCGGGTCGGGAGCGGGCGGCCTCCCCGAAACGCAGGAAATGCTGGATTTCTGCGCCGAACACAACATCGTATCGGACATCGAACTCATCAACATCAAGGACATCCACCCGGCCTTCGAGCGGATGCTCAGAGGGGACGTTCGTTACCGGTTCGTCATCGACATGGCGATGCTCTAAGGCTGCGGATGGTTCGCCCGTGCATGAGATCGTTGACCGGGTTATTTCGGCCCCAGGCGCACCGAATTGGTGAAAACGAACTATTCCGTTCCCGTCACGCGGGGCGTCCATTCGATGGTGGTGGTGCGCTGACGAGTTTAGTACGCTCACCTTAAAACCAGCAACCCGTTTTTATCATGGTATACGCGGCAATAACAGCGCGAGCCATTCACGGGCTGGTGCCATTGGTAAAAAAGATACCGGACGAAAACAACACCCTAACTTTCAATCGGATGAATGAAAGACTCAGGGTGTTGGCTGAAAAATAAAGACCACAGGGATCGGGCGAGGTGCATCAATTAGCTGTTTCAACCCCGTCGAACTCCATCGAGACGCTCATGGCCTGCCACGTTTCCAGATCGTTCCGAACCGAGTCGATTTTTGCAAAAGCCATGTCATAGGCATCCTGACCCAGAAACAGGTGCAGGGGCGGGTTTGGCTCGGCGGCAATTGCAATCATGCCCGCTACAGCTTTCTCAGGATCGCCGGGCTGGTTGCCGGAAATCTGGTTCTGGTGGGCATCCTGCATTTGCCGCACCGATTCGTAAGCCGCAATCGGTTGCTGCGGAATACCGAACGAACCGGATGACAAAAACTCGGTACGGAAATAACCCGGCTCAACGATGGTGACCTTGATACCAAACGGTTTGACTTCGGCGGACAAGGCTTCGCTGAACCCCTCCACCGCAAATTTGGTGGCGCAGTAAACCCCAAATCCGGGAAACGTACCGAGGAAGCCGGCAATGGACGACAGGTTCATGATGTGGCCTGACTGCTGTTGGCGCAACTGCGGCAGCACCTGACGAATCACGTTCAGCGACCCAAACACGTTGATGTCGAAATTAGTCCTTGCTTCCGCGTCGGAGAGTTCTTCCAGGCTGCCAAACTGACCGTACCCGGCGTTGTTGACCACGACGTCGATGCGCCCAAACTGGCCGATGGTCGCCTGAACGGCTTGCTGCACGCTGGCTTCCGCGACGAGATCGACCGCCAGCGGCAGGAAATTGGGATTGGTGTCGGCACCCACGGCCTGCCTCAGGTCGTCTGCGTTGCGGGAGGTGGCGGCCACGCGTGCGCCCTGCGCCAGGAGTTGCTTGACCAGTGTCAGTCCCAGCCCTTTGGAGGCTCCTGTGATAAACCAGACGTCGGTCCGGCGTTGCGATTGATTGTCCATAATTTTGGTTGATTAATTTAACACAAAAGTAGGGCAGGGCAACGGGAGTGGGCTGACTGAATTCAAACCGATGGGTACAAAATTCAACCATTCCGCAGGGCGGTG
>JACMKY010000057.1 GCA_014379925.1 Cytophagales bacterium
GGCAACTGTCAACGGATTAAGTACCCAAAACCTCGTCGCTTGGGGCCCTTCATTCGAGGCGGTTGCGCAATTCCTGCCGCCACTTCTCCAGTGCCAGCGATCGCCTTGCGGCCGAATCGGCCCTGACTAGCCATTTCTTGCGGGTACTCCTCCGGATCGTCGGCAAGGCCGCCCGCTTTTCTGACGCACCGGGTTTCAGCCAGACAACTGCCACCGGGTTGACCGGCGGGGCAGACCTTTCCGCCGAAAGCGCGCTACCTGCTTCTGAAGCCCACCCACAACGCGGCCGGGAAGGGAAGAATACTTTTCGGTAAGCAACCCACGCGTTCCCGATGCAACCTTCTTCGCAGCTTCTCATTCACCCGGCCGCCGCTCCGGAACCGGAACCGTGCCGCCACGGAGGAATCTAATCCGCCGTTGGTCGCCTTTGAAATGAGTTTTGATGGCTTGGTAGTTGAGTTCCGCAAAACCTTCATCTTTGCGGTTGGGTTATGTGGAAACGGTAGCGCCGTATCAACCCACATTTGCACCCCAACCAATCCTTACCCTGTTTCTGATGAAGTCACTTCAACAATCGTTTACGGTCACGTTCAACTACACTGTCCACTTCACCGAAAATCTTTTCGATCCCCAAAATCCCACCTTCCGGAGCGTTTTGCGGGACGACGGGCACGCGGGAGAACGGAAACTGTTTTTCGTGGTCGATTCCGGGGTTCACCAAGCCACCCCTGCTCTGCTGGGCGATATTCACGCCTACGCGGCAGCGCAACCCGGCGCCTTCCAGTTGAGCGGCGAACCGTTGATCGTGCCGGGTGGCGAAGGGGCGAAAAACGATCCGGGCCTGGTGGAACGGATTCTGGAAGCGGTAAATACCCACGGCATCGACCGGCATTCGTACCTCGTGGCCATCGGGGGCGGGGCCGTGCTGGATATGGTGGGCTACGCGGCGGCCGTCGCCCACCGGGGCGTGCGCCACATCCGCGTTCCGACCACCGTGCTCTCCCAGAACGATTCGGGCGTAGGGGTGAAAAACGGCATCAATGCCTTCAACAAGAAAAACTTCCTGGGCACCTTCGCGCCGCCCTACGCGGTACTCAACGACTTTGCTTTCCTGCGCACCCTCCACGAACGCGACTGGCGGGCGGGCATTGCGGAAGCCATCAAGGTAGCCCTCATCAAGGACGCCGCTTTCTACCGCTTCATCAAGGAAAACGCGAAAGCCCTCAACCACCGGGAGATGCCCGCCATGCAGCAACTCATCCACCGCTGCGCGCAGATGCACCTGCAACACATTGCCGGCCGGGATCCCTTCGAGACGGGTTCGTCGCGTCCGCTCGATTTCGGCCATTGGGCCGCCCACAAACTGGAACAACTCACCCACTACTCCCTGCGCCACGGTGAAGCCGTCGCCATCGGGATGGCCCTCGACACCACGTATTCGTACTTGTCGGGCCGACTGCCCCGGGCCGAGTGGAAAGACGTGATGGACACCCTGCGGGACCTGGGCTTCAAACTGTTCGTCCCCGAACTGGCCCAGAACCTGGACACCCCCGCCAACTCCGTGTTGAAAGGCCTGTCCGAATTTCGCGAACACCTGGGCGGCCAACTCACCATCATGCTGCTGGACCGCATCGGCCACGGCGTGGAGGTGCACGAGATGGACCAGGCGCACCTCCTCCAATCCATCCAAGCCCTGGAAAAAGAGTTTATGAGTTTAGGAGTGGATGAGTAAGGGAGCTCGTGGGTTTATGAGTAAATTTTTCTCAACGCATCAACCGGCTGGCTATTTTTCCGATTGGAGCGTCGGGGCGGCTTCCCGCCACCCTTGAACCGGCGTAAATTTTTCATCAACGCATCCGTCGAAGCAATGCCTCGACGCTACTCATCCACTCATAAACTCATAAACTCATAAACTCATCCACTCATAAACTCATCCACTCATAAACTCATCCACTCATAAACTCATAAACTCCCTTACTCACAAACTCCCCATGCTTCTCCCCGTCGGCTATCACTTGACGTATTGTACCAACATCCACGCCGGAGAAACCTGGGCGGCGGTGCGCGACAACCTTCACCGCTACCTGCCGGCCATCAAGGCCAACCTCTCGCCGGACGGTCCTTTCGGGGTTGGACTGCGGCTGTCCAACCTGGCGAGTACGGAGCTGCTGGCGGGAGATCACCTGGCCGAATTCAAAGCCTGGCTGGGTGACCACGGTTTGTACGTGGCCCTGCTCAACGGCTTTCCGTACGGCGACTTCCACCGGCAAGTCGTCAAGGACGACGTGCACCGCCCCGACTGGACGACGCCCGAGCGGGCCGCCTACACCAAACGGCTGGTGCGCATCCTGGCCGAACTCCTGCCCGACGGAATGGACGGCGGCATCTCCACCTCCCCGCTCTCCTACAAACCGTGGTTCGGGCCCGACCGCGAGCGAGTCAAACTGGCGTTCCGGTCGTCGACGCTGCACCTGGCGGAAGTGGTAGAGGAATTGATCCGCGTCAAGGCCGACACCGGCAAACTGATCCACCTGGACCTCGAACCCGAGCCGGACGGGTTGATCGAGAACACGGCGGAATTGATCGACTACTTCGGGCACTGGCTCCTGCCAACGGGCCGCCGCTACCTGTCCGACCGCCTGGGCATTGAGTTGGTAGAAGCCGACCAGGCCATCAAGAACCACGTGCGGGTGTGTTACGACGTGTGCCACTTCGCCCTGGCCTACGAGGCCCCGCAAACCGTATTCGACCAACTGGAAGCGCAGGGCATCGGCATCGGCCGGATCCAGGTCAGCGCGGCGATGAAGACGCAGTTGCCCGCCAGCCACGAAGAACGCCGGGCCATCGCCGACCAATTCGCTCCCTTCGTCGAATCCACTTACCTGCACCAGGTGGGCGAAATGGACGCCGATGGCCACCTGACGCGGTATCCCGACTTGCCGCCGGCCCTGGCGCACCTCTACAAACCCGAAGCCCGCGAATGGCGGACGCACTTCCACGTGCCGGTGTTTCTGAAGGAGTACGGCCGGCTGCAGTCCACGCAGGACGAGATTATTGACGTGCTGCGCATCGCCCGCCACCACCGCGTGACCCAGCACCTGGAAGTGGAAACCTACACGTGGGAAGTGCTGCCGCCCGACCTCAAGCTCGACATCGTCGCCTCGATCACGCGGGAGTTGGCGTGGGTGGTGGAGCGGATGAAATGAAGGAAGGGAATGTCGAATATCGAACCGCATCGGCGGACCGAAGGAATGTCGAATATCGAAGGATAGGAAGGGAATGTTGAGATTAAATAGATAGGGA
>JACMKY010000454.1 GCA_014379925.1 Cytophagales bacterium
CGGGTTGCGTTCCAGGGGGTAAGTTGGAGAATGGAAGTACGACGAAAGGAAACGGGACTTGCGCAAATTTTAAATCAAAAATTGCCGCCGAATTGACTTTTGAATACCAGGATGTTTTTGCCGAACAAACCCCGGTCAACTGCTATGCAACGCCGGGTCAGATCTTCCTGCAACACGAACCGGTGACTGAACGGTTGCACAACGGCTGCGGGTGGGGTAAAGATGAACCGTAAAAAAATGAGCGCCCCCGGGTTGGCGCGTTGGGCAATGGTTTCCGCCAATGCTTCCGCGTAAGCGGGACTGACTAATTCCAATAGATTGGACAGGGCATATAAGTCGAAGGAAACCGTACTTTCCCGAATGGTTTGGGCGGCGTCCCCGGTTCGGAGAATCAAGTTTGGCAGGGAGGGTCGGATTCGATGCAAAGAAAGATCTTGCAAATAATCGGGGAACGCGGAAGCCGGGGGAAAGATGCCCGGCAAAAAGGTCTGCCACAGATACGGGTTGGCAATTGAAACGGAGTGGACCAACGCCTCTTCCACTTGACGCTGAATCTCTCCCGCAAAATTTGCCGGCAGTGCATCGAGTACTTCTTTGCCGTAGACCAACCGCAGCAGACGGCGATTGGTCAACAGTTGAAAACAAGCCTTCCACCGCCTTGACCGCCACACGCGATTGAAAAACGCTCGCTGGGTAGCCAGGGTATCGAAGCCAAGCATCCGTTTGGTGGTGACGTGGGAATGCACGAGCGCGTAGAACAGTTGAATGGCCAGCCGCAGTTTCCGGTCAACCAAGCCGCTGTGGTGGAGGCCATCTTTGAGAAGGGAGGCGTTTGCTCGCCAGAAAATGCGGACTTCCTCGGAAAGTGCGTCCGCCACCCGGGCGTGGGCATCAATCGCCGACTCGAAAAAAGCCCGCCGGACGGTGGCGGGGTCGGGAATGGCCAGCACCGCCTTCTTCAATTCCACCAGCGCAATCTGGGCGGGATTGATGTCACACGCCACTACGCTCGGCGACCCGGCCAGAAGCAACGCAAAGGCTGTGCAGCCGCCGGAAGCGACGCAGAAAACTGCCCGTGGGTGACTCATTTCCCGGAGGGCCAACAGTTCCGGCAACGGGTCCTCGCGCACTTGGCCGAAAACGATGGCGGGCGGTGGTGGCGGTTGGGTACGGCGGCCGGAAGATTGGCCGAGGTTGCCCTTTTGCCAGAACTGCGGTGTGATGGTTTCCATCGCTACTGGCGAGCGGACCCGGAAAAGGGAAAGCCCGGTCCGTACCGAGCTACGGTGAGGATGCAGAAAAACAGCGGCAGGTTCTGCACCAGAAGGTGCCCGGGTTGTTCGATGGCGTGACTGAAAAGGATGCCAACCAGGTTCATCAGCAGTAGGATGGTCAGTTGAAACCAGGATACGAAGCGGTGATAGAATCCACTCCAGATGCCCACGGCCAGCAAGGTTTCCCCCCAACCAATGAGCATTAACAACGCCGGGGCTGCAACCCAACTCCCCAAACCCAGCCCCTGCACAACCGCCAGGTGTTCGGGACTGGGGTGCAGTACCTTCAGCCAAAGACCATTGTAGGCCCAAACCAACCCGAGCATCAGGCGCGTACTGAACAACAGGTAGGGATTCATGGGCGGAGCAACCCGATTTGGCGGAGAAAGACGGTACCGTACACCAACGTATACCAAATCCAGGCGAAGCCAAAAGCAATGTGCACGGCGGTATTGAACGGCTGGTTGGCCCACAGCCTTTTGTCGTAATAGAAAAACTGGCAATACAACCGGGCAAGCCAGAACAGCCCCATTCCGGCGGCTACAAACGTTCCCAACGGGGAGCGGACGATCAAGTGTTTGGCCGCCAACAACGAAAGCAGCCCCATTAGGAACACCGTGAACGCGATGAAGAACGTGTGTGCGTAAAACACTTGCCGGTTCAACAGGGTGAGCTGGCTGAGGTCGCTTTCCCAGTCGAAGCGTTTCCGGAAAGTCAGGTGGAGCAGGGCCAGCAAAATCTGGGTGGCTCCAATCAACCGCACGTGCATTTCCAATCCGTTGTCGTTCATACGCCGATTTTAAATGCTTTCACGAAGGGAGTGTGGCCGAGTTGCTTTTCAACCCGAAGTCCGGCGCTTTCAATGACGCGTTCCCATTCGCTTCGGGAATAGAAGTGCGTGAAGCCGGTGCCGAAAGCGAGGAAATTGGGCCCGTCACGCAGGTGCTCCACCAATATCACGGATCCTCCGGGACGCAATACCCGTTTGAGTTCTTCGAAAAACTGCACCCTTTCGACCGGTTTCCGGATCTCGTGCGCCGCAAACAAAACGAAAACGGCCTCGAAAGAACCGATCGGATAGGGCAGGTGCGAAGACAAAACCGGTTGGCTGAACACGGGTGCCGGGTACTGGCGGCGCGCCCTGGCCAGGGAAATTTCGGTGTGGAGCGTCGGATCGTAAAAATCCGCCGTTTCCCACCTCGCATCGGGAAAAAGTTCCCTCAGCACCCCGCTGGTTTCGTCGAATCCGGCGTGGATGTTGAGCGCGGACGAGGGCGCCCGGCCGACGAAACCAGGTAGCCATTCCCAGCGGTACAGGGGCGATGCGTCGTAAACCCACCAGGAAGCGGCCAGGGAAGCCACCGTAAAGTAAGCCACGGCGGCCAACCCTAGCCAGGCGACGCCACGGAATCCTTCGGGCAGGATCAGCCCGTTGAGCAGGAGCGCGCCCGCCACCAACCCCGCGAGCGAGGCCCAGTAGTAGTGCCGGTTGAACAGCAGCACGTTGTACACGCCCTGGAAAGACCGCCGACGAGAAGGCTTCATGCGTGGCTATTCGGGTTCATCCGTGGGCAAAGAAGGCAATTTCTCGCGTACGCCGCTTTGCCAATGGTACGGAATATTTCTCACCATAAAAGCGTTGGCCAACTTTCTTTCCACTCCGGCAAAAGGAAACCCGTCCAGAAAAGTACATTCCGATACCTCCACGGAAACTGGTACCGGCACCCAGTCGTCGCGACGGCCTTCTACCAGAATCATGGAATGGGTCTGGGGTTCGTAACTGAACGTGAAGGGGAGGGGGCCGGCAAAGCGCCGGGCTTTGGCCAGATCGGGGAAC
>JACMKY010000455.1 GCA_014379925.1 Cytophagales bacterium
GGCAATCCGTCCGAACGGCGGGGGACGTTGGCCTTCGCCCGTTCGTTGCTCAACGACCAGGATTGGTTTGAAAGCCTGTGGATGAAACGCGCGGGCATCACCGACCGGCCCACGTTGCTGATCTGGGGGATGAAAGACCGGTTCGTGCCGGCAAGCTACCTGGAAAAATTCGCCGACAATTTCCATTACCGCCGGGTGGTGCGGCTGGAAAACGCCGGTCACTTTCCGCAGGAGGAAGAACCGGGGGAGGTGGTCGGAGCGGTAAAAGGCTTTCTTGGGGCGTAGGCGTCAACCGGTGCAGGGTCCGAACGGGTCTGGTTCGGCGGCGTGACTCCTCCAAAAATTCTTTGTAAGTATTTCACAGTTGCAAACGCAACGGGTGGCGGGCCTCCGGCTCCTCACCGGCAAAACCGGATACGCGTATCCCAGGCGGAGGCACCGCGTTTGCACCGGATGCAGGCCCGGCGCGGAACGGGTGCTTCGGCCTACCTGACCGAGGAGAAGAAAAACGGACGGCAACGCCGCCCGATCAACGACCAAGGTTCCTTCCGCCACGAAGGAGCCTTTTTTTTGCTACCTTCCGCCGGCTGATCCCCGCCTGCCATGCGCCGCCTCTTTGACCTGGAGAAAAACCGTACTACTCCCTCCACCGAAATCCTGGCGGGAGTCGCTTCCTTCCTGGCCACGGCCTACATCGTAGTGGTGAACCCCCGCATTCTGAGCGGGACGGGAATGCCTTTCGCGGGCGTGCTCACGGCCACGGTGCTGGTGTGCTTTTTCAGCAGCCTCATGATGGGGCTCTACGCCAACAACCCCATCCTGGTGGCACCGGGAATGGGGCTGAACGCGTTCTTCACTTTTTCGGTGGTACTGGGCGGGCGCGTGCCCTGGGAGGTGGCGCTGGGGGCGGTGTTCTGGTCGGGCGTCATTTTCGTGCTGCTGTCCCTGCTCAACGTCCGGGTGCACCTGCTGCGGGCCATTCCCCGGCCCCTGCGCTACGCCGTTGCCGCCGGCATCGGATTGTTCATCAGCCTCATCGGGTTGGCCAACGCTAAATTCATCGTCTACCAACCGGCGACGATCCTGGGGGCGGGTCGCCTGGATGCCCCGCTGCTGACCTTTCTGGGCGGGCTGCTGCTCACGGCGGCGCTGATGGTCCGGCGGGTAAAGGGGGCGGTGCTGCTGGGTGTGTTGGCCACCACCCTGGCGGCCGTGCCCATCGGCCGGCTCTACGGGGACGTTTCGGCCGCCAACCACGGGGTGGCGACGCTGGTGACGTGGCAGGGCTTGCTGGCTCCCCCCGACTTCAGCCTGCTGTTGCGGCTGGACTTGACCAACTCCCTGCGGTGGAGCGTGCTGCCCGTCATTTTCGCGTTCGTGTTCACCGACCTTTTCGACAGCCTCTCCACCTTCGTGGGGCTGGCGGAGGCGGCCAACCTGGTGGACGAACACGGCGAACCGCGCCACGTGCGGCGATCGCTACTGACGGATGCCCTGGCCACCCTCCTGGCCGGACTGGTCGGGTCGAGTCCGGGCACGGCCTACATCGAATCGGCGGTGGGCATCGAGGCCGGCGGCCGCACGGGACTTACGGCCGTGGTGGGGGCGTTGCTGTTCCTGCCCTTCCTCTTCCTGGCTCCCCTCTTGTCGGTGATTCCGGCCATTGCCACCGCACCGGCCCTGGTGCTGGTCGGCGTGTTCATGGTGCGGCCAATCGTCAAGATCAACTGGGGGCAACTGGACGAGGCCATTCCGGCGTTCCTGGCGATGGTGCTCATTCCGTTTACCTACTCCATCACGCAGGGAATCACCTGGGGATTCCTCAGTTGGACGGTTCTCAAGTTGGTCACCGGCAAGTGGAGAGAGGTAAGCTTCACGCTCCTGGTCATCGATGCATTTGCCGTGGCGGCCCTGGCGCTGGAAGGATAACGGTTCGGTCACGCCAAGGGCGCGCCAAAAACACAAAATAAAAAAAGCACTCCCTTTGCGCCCCGGCGTCTTCTTGGCGTCCTTTGCGTGAACCAATTTTCGTCCGATGCGCTCCCGTCTCCTGTTGCTGCTTTGCCTGCGTTTCCCCGACCTGTTGGCCCAGGTGCCCGTTCAACCCGCGTTGGCCACGCCGGCGGCCCCCCGCAAATTCAAGCCAGTGACGGCCATTCTGGGCGCTTTTCCCGACGAGGTGACCTTGCTGGAAGGGAAAATGCGGAACCGGAAGGAAAGATACCTCCAGGGCGTCCGCTTCCTGACGGGCAAATTGAACGGCCAGCCGATCATCCTGGCGCGAACGGGCATCGGCAAGGTAAACGCGGCGGCCACCACGACGCTGCTGCTCGAACACTTCCGTCCGCGCGAGGTTCTTTTCACCGGCATTGCGGGCGGCATCAATCCGTCGCTGGCCCCCGGTGACCTGGTGATCGGAACCCGGCTGGCCCACCACGACTACGGCACGCTGACGGAAAAAGGCA
>JACMKY010000456.1 GCA_014379925.1 Cytophagales bacterium
CCACCCGTCCGGGTTGACCGGACGCGTCGGGAAGCGCGTCAATTGCCTCCGTCAGGTCCTTCTTGATCTGGTCGTACACCCCGCCCACCGGGGTGCGGCCCTGCCCGAAGAACCTGTTGGGGTCGGTGGTTTCTTCGGTCACCAGTGGCACCTCGCCCCAGAGCCGCACGAGGTTGAAGTACAGCAACGCGCGGATGAACTTCATTTCCCCCTTGCGGGCTTCCTTCGTAGCCTCGGTTTTGTAAGCAACCCGATCGATGCGGTTGAGTACTACGTTGGTCTTTTGGATGCCTTGGTAGGAATCCCGCCAGGTGGTGGCGACGATCTCGTTGGAGGGAATGGTGGTAAACTCATCCAGTTGACCGTAGACCCCGGCGTCGTTGGCCGGTACTTCATCGAAGGAATTGTCCGAGGGAATCTCCGCCAAGGCGGGCAAATACAACCCGTACAGTCCGTTGAGCTGCAGGTTCGCGTAGGCGGCGTTCACGTATTCCTCCACTTCCGTTTCATTTTGGAGAAAAACGCTCAGGTCCTTGGACGTGATCGGATCCTGGATCAGTTCCTGCTCGCAGGCGGAAACGACCAGCAGCAGAACCGCCAGGGCGGCAAATTTCCTTTTCATAACCGATGGTTTTAAATAAGTGCTTGTTTGAAAATAGGTTGGACAATTTTTTTACGCCCTTGTGCGAATAAGGTGACCGCTGACCGTTCACGGCTGCCTAGAAGGTCAGGTTGATGCCGAACACGTAGGATTTGGCAACCGGATAATTGGCATTGGCCAAGCCGTTGGTCAGCACGTTGTCGCTGGTTGCGTCCGGGTTGTAGCCCCGGAATTGGGTCCAGGTCAGCAGGTTGTTGGCGGTGAGATAGACCCTTGCCTTCGTGATCCGGAGTCGGGTGGTGATTGCCTCCGGCAAGTTGTAGGCCAACTGGATGTTTCTCAGCCGCAGGTAATCCGCGTTTTGGTAGAACGTGCTGGATCCCCGGACCAACCTTCGGGCACTGGAGAAGTTGCCGTAGTTGGGTTGGCCCAGGAAACCACCGGGGTTGTTCACCGGATGGTACCGGTTTTCGAAGTAGTACTTGCTCGGCATGGAAAAGCCCTCCCCCGATTCATCCAACGTGGCCAGGCCCCGGTCGTAGATGGTCCGGCCGGCCACCCCCTGGAATGAAAAGCTGAGGTCAACGTTCCGGTAGGCGAAATTGCTGCCCAACCCGTAGGTGAATTTTGGATTGTAGGTACCGAAGCCGGTCCGGTCGTTGAGGTCGATCACGCCATCCCCGTTGATGTCTTCCACGATGTAGTCGCCGGTAAGCGTGCCGGTGACGTGCGGGGTACCGTTGATTTCGTCCTGGGTCTTATACACGCCAATGGTACGGTAGCCGTACAGTTCGGCAACGGGACCACCCACCCGGGTCCGGAAGTTGCTTTCCGTACCGGTAATGATCTGTTGCTGACCGGGCGCCAGGGCGAGTACTTCGTTGCGGTTGGTGGAGAAATTGCCGTTGAAGCCCCACTTCACCGGTCCCAGGCCGATGTCGCTGCCGGACAGTTCCCATTCCAGGCCACTGTTTTTCACCTTTCCGATGTTCTGGATGGAGTAACTGAAACCGGATTGCTCTGGAACGGGCACGTTCAGCAACAGGTCCTTCGTAACCGTACGGTAGTAATCCGCCGTCAGCCGGAAGGTCTTCCCCAGACCCAGGTCCAAACCCAGGTTGGTGGAAGTCTTGGTTTCCCAGGAAAGGTTGGGGTTGGGGGTGGTTGTGGCCGCAAAGCCGGCGGCGAGGGTGTTTCCGTACACGTAGTTGGCCGGTCCGACCAGCGATCGGGAACTGTAGGAACCGATCTGGTTGTTGCCCGCCTCCCCCCAGGTAGCCCGCAGTTTGGCGAAGGTGAGCAGGCTGGACTGGGGAAAGAAAGATTCGCCGCTCAGAATCCAACCCGCGGTTACGGAAGGGAAGTTGCCCCATTTGGTTTGGGCCCCGAAGCGGGAAGAGCCGTCGCGCCGGATGGTCGCCGAAAGCAGGTACTTGCCCCCGAAAGCGTACTGGACCCGCGCCAGGTAGGAAACCTGGGTCCACCGGTACCGGGCAGCGGCGACCCGAAAAGCACTGGCTCCGGCGATGTTGGCCACGTTGTTGTCCGGGATGCCCGAACCGGTCACGTCGGTGTCCGACCCGGATTCCTTCTGGAAGGTATACCCCACCAGCGCGTCCACGTTGTGTTGTCCAAAGGCTTTGACGTAATTCAGGGTGTTTTCGGTGAGGTAGTTCACGGTGGTGCCGTTGCTTTCGAAGGCGACGGCGGGTTTGGGCGCGGCCGTCCGGTAGGCGCCCACGTCCGACGGATCGTAGAAGTCGAAGGCGTTGCTCCTGAAATCGGCTCCCAGGAGGGTTTTGAATTTCAGACCGTTGATGGGTTCAACGGAGAGGTAGGCGTTGCCGAAGGTTCGGTAGTAGTTCCGCTTATTTTTCGTCTTCCGGATCACGGCGACCACGTTTTCCCCCAAAGCACCGTCCTCGGCAGTATTGGCGGCAATCTGCGCGCTGATGGCCAGTGAACCGTCCGGGTTGTAAGGGCTGAAGAAAGGGTACATGATGGTGCTGTTCCCCAACGGGTCGGTGGAAAAACTGGCATTGTTCGTAAAGTAGTCCTGGATGGTGTAGGAGGGATTAACCGTCAAACCGAAGTCAACCCGGTCGGACAACTCGGAGTCGATCTTTACGGTGCCACTGAACCGTTCCAATCCGTTTGCCAACACGATTCCCCGTTGTTTGAAATAGTTGGCCGACGCGTAGTACTTTGACTTGGGCGAGCCCCCGGAAAGCGCCACGTTGTAACTGCTCATCGGTGCTTTCCGGAAGATCTCGTCCAACCAGTCGGTATTGGTCAAACCGGGCTGGTTGTCGAGGTAGGGCTGCAGGTAGTCCGGCTTCAATTCCCGCAGGCTGGCTCCCCGTGCCAGGCGGGTGGCCCGGTCGTCGGTGGCGCTGCGGTTGGTGGGGTTCTTCGACACGTATCCCCAGTCCCGGGCTTCGGCAAAGAAAAGTGCCGCCTGGTAGGCATCCACGAACGCCACCCGGTCGGCCCGTTCCTGCACGCCCGCGTAAACATCCAGCGACACCTCCAGCCGGTCCGATTTTCCCTTCTTGGTGGTGATCAGGATCACCCCGTTCGCCGCCCGGGAACCGTAAATGGCGGCCGAAGCCGGATCCTTCAGCACCTCCACCGATTCGATGTCCTGCGGGTTGATGGAATTAAGGGAGCTTCCTTCGGAAAGTGGAAAACCATCCACGACGACCAGCGGAGCCCGGCCGGCCGTCAGCGTTCCGATGCCGCGGATCACGATTTGCGGGTCGGTACCTGGTTGGGCCGAAGCATCGTTGATCACCACTCCCGCCGCCTTGCCCGCCAACTGCTGGGCAAAACTGCTGCCCGCGTACCGGTTCAACTCTTCGGACTTGACCTGGGAAATCGCGCCGGTCACGTACCGCCGCTGCTGTTGGCCGTAGCCAACCACCACCACCTGGTCGAGCGATTGCCGGCCGGGAGCCAGGGCGACGTCGATGACGGTCTGGCTGCCCACGGTCATTTCCCGGGAATCGTAGCCGACGAACGAAAAAACCAGGATGCCGTTTTCGTCCACCACGGGAATGGCATACGTGCCGTCGGCTCCCGTCGTAGTGCCCGTGACGGTGCCCTTGATGAGCACGTTGGTTCCCGGCAGGGGATCGCCCGTAGCGGCATCGGTCACGGTCCCGGTGACGTTTCCGGCGGCCGGCGCGGGCCGCGTTCCGACGGGGGGCTTTTCCTTGATGAGCACGTAGCTTCCCTGCGGTTCGTAGCGAACGGGGTAGGACCGGAGCAATTCGTCGAGCACCGCACCCAATTTCCGGTTCACGAACTGGTGGGAAACCTTGGTTCCGAGCGGAAGCAGGCTCTCGTTGAGGACGAAGGTACACCGGGCTTTTACCTCAATTTGGTTGAGGGTTTCCCGCAGGGTCTGGTTCTTCACCTCCACCGAAACCAGGTTGTCGAGTACCGTCTGGGCGTAGGTACTTTCCGCGTAACCCAGCGTCAGGCCCAGGCCCGTGGTCAGCACGGCCAGCGTGGCGTGTCTCACGAAACGCAGCAATTTTTTGGGGGCAACCGAAATCCGGCGTGAACTGTTTTTCATACGTTTGTTTGTTTTTAGGATTTTTCCCGAAGGCAAAAAGCTTCCGCCGTGAGTCCGAAAAGACTCAATCCATCGTTGGTGACGAGACGCGGGGCGGTTGCATCAACCGGAGATGCTGGCCGCATTTCCGGTTGATGTTTTTTGGTTGGCCGTTATGGTTTCATCGGTCGCGGTTAAGATTCGGAAATTACCGGGTAGCGTGGGTTTTTTGCGTTCGTCAAGCCCGGTCAACAGCCTTTGCCTTTGATGACAATGGCGTTGCCTTCGCGCTTGTAGCGGGCTCCGACGTAGGAGCAGAGTACCGTCAGCACCCGGTCCAGCGGCTCCCGATCGAATTTGGCCTTCAGCACGCAGGTGGCCATCCGCTCGTTTTCTAACCGGATGCGCACGTCGTACTGTCGGTTGAGCGTGGCGATGATTTCCCCCAGTGACTTCTGTTCGAAAATGAGTTGCCCGGTGGTCCAGGCCCGGTAGCTTTCGGCATTCGGAACGTTCGCCCGCGTCAACCGCCCGGAAGTCTGGTTGTACGACGCCTGCTGACTCGGGGTCAGCACCACCGAAGAAGCGCGGTCGCCGACGCTCACTTTCCCGCTCAGCACGGTCACTTCGGTTTGGGCATCGCCGGCGTAGGCCCTCACGTTGAAACGGGTGCCCAACACTTGCGTGCGAAGCTTGCCGGTCGTGATGATGAAAGGCTGGTCGGGGTTCCTGGCTACTTCGAAAAAAGCCTCGCCCTCCAGAAAAACCCGGCGGGTATCCCCGGAAAAGGAAACGGGTGCCCTCAGTTTGGTATCCGCGTTAAGGTGAACCGTCGTGCCGTCGGGCAGGGTCAGGGTGCGTTGTTTGCCCGCCGGGGTGTAAAACTGGGCGTACACTGGCGGCGCGCCCGAATTCGTCCGTTGCCAAACGGATACACCAGCCACGCCCAAGCCCAGCACGAGCAGCACGGAAGCGGCAGCCCGGTAAAATCCTCCCAACCGGGTCCGGCGCGGGGACTGGATTTCCGGTGCATTCAGGGTTGCTTGAATCCGTTGGAGCAGTCGCGCTTCCGTGCGTTCCTTTTCGTCCGGTTTGGTGGCCGGAACCACTACCTGTGAACTGTCAAAGGAGTCGTACCAACGGTGAAGCAGTTGCTTTTCCGCTTCGGTCGCCTTACCGGCCAGAAACCTGGCGATGATTTCATTGAGCCTTTCCCGGTCCAAGTGTTCGGTGTTTATCCGTGCTTACTGGAGATAAGCCGCGTAACCCGGCCCCATCCCCAGTGCCGAACCGAAATAATGTTGAAAAAAATGAAAAAGGCTCAGGAGAGGAGCAGCAACGCCGCCAGGTAGAGGAAGTCCTTCAGTTTGAGGCGAAGGATTTTAAGGGCCTTGGAGATGTGGAACTCCACGGTTTTGGGGGTGATGTCCAACTGCCGGGAAATTTCCTTCGTCGGAAGCCCCTGGTTGCGGCTCATTTCAAAGACCAGCCGACACTTTTCGGGTAGGTGTTCCAGTCCCTTTTGCAATTCCCGGTAGAGTTCATCAAAACCCAGGATATCCTGCGTGTGGTCGATAGAGCGGCCGAGACTTTCGGCCAGGTTGCGGTCGTGTTTCCGGTGGACGGATTGGCTGCGGAAGTGGTCCAGTACTTCGTACTTGAGGGAAGCCGAAAGGTAGGCGTTGAGGTTTTCGATGTTGCGTTCGGCCCGGTGGGACCAGAGCCGGATGAAGATGTCCTGCACAATGTCTTCCGCCGCTTCTTTGGACTGCAAACGGGCGTAGGCAAAAGCGTAGAGCTTTTCCCAGTAGCGTTGGTAGATCACGACGAATGCGTCCCGGTCGCCGGCTTTGAGCCGCGCCGCCAGCTGAGCATCGTCCGGTAAAGCAGCAGACATACGATTCGCCCGGTTTCGCTAACAAATGTACGCCGGCAGGAAGCAGCGAAAGTTAAGCCATTGTTAAATCTGCACCGCATCAATCGGGTGATCCCGGAAGGGCATTCTCCCGTTGTATAGGCTCAACAGAAGACTTGATACTCCCCGGACAACGGGGGAATGCGCGTGGCCAGCCAGCTACCACGGCAACCCAAAAACCTTGGATTGGCAAGGAGGTGGAGCAGCGAAAAGGTATTCTCCCGTAACTTAAAACAGTCGGTTGCAATCACCCTCCGCGGTAGGACCACCAGCGAAAGTTATTTTGATTCGTCAGGCCAGTTTGAACGACTGGCTTTTCGCTTCGGTTTAGTTTTCCCCTTCCTGAACGCCCGCTTCTTCCATCAGTTCTTTGCCAAATTGGCGGATTACTTCAATAATCGGGATCACCCGTCGCCCCCTGTCGGTGATGCTGTACTCC
>JACMKY010000457.1 GCA_014379925.1 Cytophagales bacterium
CCAACATCAACATGAAAAAGATCTCTTTTGCTGGCTTTCTCAGCATCCTTTTGTCCCTTCTCACGGTGGTCGGGTGCCGAACGAAAAACAATGAGGTCCGGACCGACGGGACGCCGAACAGTGAGGCCCTCACCCGGATCAGTGATTCCATCCCCTTGCCCGAGCATCCCCGGCCGGATTTTCAACGGCCGGATTGGGCCAACCTGAACGGCCAGTGGCAATTCGAGTTCGACTCCACCAACGGGGGCGAGGCGCGGGGATGGTCCGGAGGCAAGCAGGAATTCACCAAGCGAATCACCGTGCCTTTTCCCTGGGGTTCTCCTTTGTCGGGCGTCAAAGACGAGGCGGAGATCGCCTGGTACCAGCGCACCGTGACGGTGCCGCCGGCGTGGAAGGGCAAGCGCGTTTACCTGGTGGTGGGGGCCAGTGACTGGATTACGACCGGGTGGCTGGACGGCAAGCAAGTGGGCCGCTACCAGGGCGGTTACACGCCTTTTGAGTTTGAACTCACCGATCACGTCCGGTTCGGGGAGCCGCAGCGACTGGTGGTGAAGGTGGACGATACCCCATTCGCTTTCAAGTTGTACGGCAAACAAGGCTACGGCGACGCCAAGGGAATCTGGCAAACGGTCTACCTGGAAGCCCGGGCCCCCGTTTCGCTGGATTACGTGCATTTTTCTCCCGACATCGACCGTCAATCCGTCCGGGTAGCCGTGGGACTCAACCGGGCGCCCGCTGCCAAGGCCACTTTCACCCTCCGCATCAAAGGCGGGAAAAACCCCGAAATAAAACAGGCAGTGGCCCCCGGACAGCAGCGCCTGGACTTTACCGTGGCCATTCCCAACGCCCACCTTTGGTCGCTGGAGGATCCTTACCTCTACGAAGCCACCGCCACCCTGGCTGACCAGGATGACAACGAGGATCAAGTGGCTACCTACTTCGGCATGCGAAAGATCAGCGTGACCAACCTGCCGGGAACCGACATTCCCTACGTCGCCCTCAACAACAAGCCGATCTACCTACAGCTGGCGCTCGACCAGGCCTACCATCCGGAAGGCTACTACACCTTTCCCAGCGATCAGTTTATGAAGGATGAAATCCTGCGAACCAAGCGCATCGGCCTGAACGGGCAGCGGATCCACATCAAGGTGGAGCATCCCCGCAAGCTGTACTGGGCCGACAAGCTGGGTGTGCTCATCATGGCCGACGTTCCCAACAGTTGGGGCGAGCCGGGTCCGCTGATGCGGAAGGAATTGGAGGTGGCCCTGCGGGGAATGGTCAAGCGGGACTACAACCACCCGGCCATTTTTTCCTGGATCGACTTCAACGAAACGTGGGGGCTGTTTACCAAGGGGAAAGACAATAAGCGCGCCTACCGGGACAGCACTCAAAAATGGGTGGGCGATATGTACCGCCTGACCAAGTCGCTGGATGCCACCCGTCTGGTGGAAGACAACTCGCCCTGCAACTTCGACCACGTGGATACCGACATCAACAGCTGGCACGCCTACCTGCCGGGCTACGAATGGAAAAAAGCGTTGGATGAGTACAGCCGGAAAACCTTTCCCGGCTCGAACTGGAACTTCGTGAAGGGGTACGTCCAGAAGAACCAGCCGATGATCAACAGCGAGTGCGGCAACGTGTGGGGCTACGAAGGCAGCACTGGCGACGTGGACTGGAGCTGGGATTATCACCTCATGATGAACGAGTTCCGTTCGCACCCCAAAGTCGCCGGCTGGTTGTATACCGAACACCACGACGTGGTCAACGAATGGAACGGCTACTACCGTTTCGACCGCTCGCTCAAATTCACGGGCCTCGACTCGCTGGCGCCGGGCATGCGGCTCAACGACCTCCACAGCGCCGTTTACCTGGCTCCCCAGTTGGAATTGTGCAAAGCGGTGCGCCCGGGGGCGGAAGTGACCATTCCCCTGTGGCTGTCGGTCATGACCGACCAGCACCAAACCACGCGGGCGACCCTGGAAACGGAACTGGTGCTGTGGGATCGGCTGGGCAACGAAAAGCGGGTTTCGACCGGCAACCACCCGGACATCGTTCTCCAGCCCTGGGCCTCGAAACTATTGGACCCCATCGTCGTGAAAATGCCCCCGCAGCCCGGCCTGGCAATTTTGCGGACGAAGCTCAAAGACGAGCGGGGCAAGGTGTTGCAGCACAATTTCACGACTTTCCTGGTCGGGAACGGGCCATCGCCCCGGGACGAAAAGATAAGCGAAAACGGGGAATCCCGGCGCGTGTTGCGCTTTGCCCCCGCCAGCTTTACCAAAGCCGAATGGACCCAAAAGCAGTGGAACGTGCTGCAGGGACTGAAAGTGAACGGGGCGGGCGCCGGGTATTTCGAATACGCCGTGGATTTGCCCCGGGACCTGGACCTTGCCACCGTCCAGGAAGTTTATCTGCGGCTGGAGGCGTCGGCCAAGGCGCTGCTGGGAAAGGACAAGGCCAAGCCAAAAGAATTCAACGGCGACTACATGCGGGGGGCGGGCCTGCACGATCCGGGCAAGAACGTCAATGCCTACCCGATGACCGACGAAAAACGCTTCCCTTCCCGGGTGCGCATCCGGGTGAACGGGAAGGAAGTGGCCGTCAGGGAACTGCCGGACGATCCGGCGGATCACCGGGGAATCCTGTCCTGGCACGCCCAGCCCAAAAACCGCACCTTGCACGAGGCGGGTTCCTTCGGCTACCTGATCACCGCCAACATTCCGCCCGACGTGCTGCGGGAGGCGGGCAAGCGGGGCAAGCTCATCATCCGGTTGGAGGTGGACGCTGCCCTGCCCGGGGGATTGGCCGTGTACGGGGAGCGCTTCGGCCGCTATCCCATCGATCCGATGATCGTGATGAAACTCAACGATAAGGCGGTTGAAAAAGGGGGCATCAGCCAGGTAATCAACCCGTAGACGCGTGAATCAACCCGGACGAGTCGGCTTCCCATGGATCTAAAGGACAAGTTCAAGGCCCTCTACCCGGAGGTGGTCTTCCTGGAGGCGCGAACCAGCCCGGAACTGGTGGACTACCTCCGTCGGAAGGGCTGGCTGGCGGTCGGTGAGGAAGTGGTTTCGGTCCAGAAGCCGGGGGAAGGAAACATGAACGCGGTGGTTCGGGTGGTCACCAGCCGGAGAAGCTTCATCCTCAAGCAGGCCCGGCCCTGGGTGCAGAAATACCCGCGGGTTTCCGCCCCCATGGGGCGCACTGCGGTGGAAGCCCGCTTCTACGAACGCATCGCCGGCGACGAGGTGCTGCGGACCCTCACGCCGGCGATGCTCGGCTTCGACGCCCCCGACTCGGTGCTGGCCCTGGAAGACCTGGGCGCGGGCACGGACTTTACGTATCTCTACCAACCCAACCAGTTGCTGGGCACCGGGGAGGTTGCGTCCCTGACGCGGTTCCTTTCCCGGTTGCACCAGCTCCGGGAGGAGCCGGGGCAAGGGGAGTTTCTCGCCAACCAGTCCATGAAGGCCCTCAACCACGAACACATTTTCCAGCTGCCCTTCCAGGAAGAGAACGGGCTGGACCTGGACGCCATCCAGGAGGGTTTGCGGGACCGGTCGCTGCCCTACCGGCGGGACGCCGTTCTGAAGGGGAAGCTCTCGGTACTGGGCGACCGGTACCTGCGCCCCGGACCCACCCTGATCCACGGCGACTACTACCCCGGCAGTTGGCTGAAGGGGGCTGCCGGCCTCCGCGTCATTGATCCGGAGTTCGGCCACTTCGGCCGGCCGGAGTTCGACGTGGGGGTGATGGTGGCCCACTTCAAGCTGGCCCGGCTCGGGGAGCCCGTCATCCGGGAGGCGTTGGACGGCTACCAACCGCCCGACGGGTTCGAGTATTCGTTGATGACCGCCTTCGCGGGCGTGGAAGTACTGAGGAGGCTGCTGGGCCTGGCGCAACTTCCCCTTTCCCTCTCCCTCGACGAAAAAGAGGCCCTCCTGGAAGAAGCCGCCGCCAGCATTATGAAACCGTAAACCCAACCTCTCCTGCCCGTGCGCACCCCGTTGGCGGTCCTGCTCTTGTGCCTGTTGTCCTGCTCCCCGCGTCGGGAAGCCGAGCCGGCGCGGGAAAAATCCCGTCCCGACCAACCCACCGACCCGCCGGTGGCCGGCCTCGCGATGAATCGCCGGCAACTCTACGACAAGGTGCTGGGAATGCTGCTGGGCTCGGCCATCGGGGATGCAATGGGCGCCCCGACCGAGATGTGGACCCGCCAGGAAATCCGGACCGAATACGGCTACGTGGACCGGCTCGACACGATGGTGCGGGAACCTTCGCCGGAAGGCACGTGGGACTACAACCTGCCGGCCGGGGGAACCACCGACGACACCCGCTGGAAAAAGTTCATGGTCGGGTTCCTGCTGGGCCAGAAAAAGGGCCTTACCCGGGGAGGATTGGATGCCCGGGAATTCGCCGATTACTTCGTTGGCCAGTATACGAACGAAATCCGGCAATTGAAGGCCACCGACGGATTCGAGCCCGGACCCTACGAAGCGGGTATCCGCCGGATGGCCTGGCTCCAGGAGTGGGCGCTGGTGGCCAAACCGTACGCGGCAGGCGACCTTCAGGCCTACCACGACGCCCTCAATCGTTTCTACGGCGGGGAAATGACCTGCGCGGGCATGCTCTACGCCCCGGTGGTGGGGGCGTTCTTTCCCGCCGACCCGGCCCGGGCTTACCGGGAGACGTTCCGGTTGAGTCTATTCGACATCGGCTACGCCCGCGACATCAGCGGGCTGACGGCGGCGATGGTGTCGGCGGCCATGGCGGGAAATGCCACGCCCGAATCCGTGCTGAATGTAGTGAGGGACGTGGATCCCCACGGGTTCTTCCGGAGCCGGCTGGTGGGCCGGTCGGCCTACCGGGTGTTGAAGCAGGCCCGCGCCATCGTCCTTGAAGCCAATCAGCTTCAAAAGGGGGACGTCAACCCCGCCAAAATCACCTTTCCCAAGCGAGGCCGGGCCGACACGCTGTACCTGGCCCGGGCGCAGCGGGCCTACGAACTGCTGGACGCCCGCAACCAGGACCTGCCCTTCCACGCCGCCGAAATCCACCTGGTCAACCTGACGGCCCTGCTGCTTGGTGGCTTTGACTTCGAGAAAACCATGGCCTTCATCATCAACTACGGCCGGGACAACGACACGACGGGAGCCGTGACGGGGGCTATCCTGGGCGCTTACTGGGGGGCGAACCGGTTACCGAAGCCGATGGTGGCCCAGGTGATCAAGGCCAACCGGGCCCTGTTCGGAACCGAACTGGAAGCCTTGGCTGAGCAAATGACGGAAAAAATTATGGCCCGCCATCCCCGGGAGTGATCCAGCCCGAGGTGTCGGCTTATTTTTCCGGAAATGGCACCGGAGTTCGCGGGAGGCATTTCCACCCCGGCTACCACGCCAGGCAGGCCGCCCGAGCGCCGCCCTACCGCTCCGCGAAGAACGATCCACCGATCGTGAACGGACCGTCTATCAAACACTTCTTCACCAATTAGATAACCGGAAACCACCCGCCAATGCTTCGGGCAACCGGGAGGCCGGAGCAGGCAACGCCCGCCCCGGCACCGGCATCAGAGCACGATCTCAATTCCCTTGCTTTTGACCATCTTCTTGAGGGCGTCCACGCGGGTAGTGGTTACCGTGCGCAGCTGCTGAAGCTCCGCGTCGATTTTTTTGGTCAGTTCCAGGCGCACCCCTTCCGCCTGCTGGTTGGGCCGGTAGTCGCCCTGGCCCTGTTCACCCATCAAAAAGGCCAGGCGGTTGTTGAGTTTGATGCCGTAGTTGAGCGGGTCCTGCACGCTCCGGTTTTTGGTCTGGTGGAGGTTGTTTTCAAGGACGCCCAATTCGTCCTCGAACTTCCGGATGGCCTCGTTCACGTCCTGGTAGCGGGCTTCCCCGCTCAGTTTCTTTTTCAGGTACGTCAGGTCTTCCTTCGTTTTCCGGATGTCCAGAATCGCCTGGTTGGCTTCGCTCACCTTGTCGCGCACCTTGGTCAGGAAATCGAACTGGGCGCGAAAATCCTCGGGGGTAGCCGTTACGCGGGGGTCCTTCCGGACCTCGAATTCCTGCTCCGTCGTTTGTCCGCTCCGGGTGAGGCGGACCTTGTAGGTGCCAGGGGGCGCCTTGGGACCCAGGTTGGGCGATCCGTAGTACACCATTCCCGGAAACGTTTTGTAGCCCGGGTAGCGCAGGTTCCACACCAGGCGGTTGCCACCCGACGCCACCTTCAACTGGTCCGCCGGTTCCTTGGCTTTGCTGGAATAGGACTTGATCAGGTCACCGTCCGGCTCGAGCACCTCCAGTTTCACTTCCGCCGAATCGGCGGCGTTTTTCACGAAGTAATGGATCATGACCCCGGCCGGGTGGTTCTCGCCTTCCAGTTTCCGGTTCACGCCCCGGCCCCCGGTTTCGCCGGCCAGGCGGTAGGTGGGCAGGGGCTTGTAGAGGAAAAAGGCCGCGGCGGCGGTTTCCGGGGTGAGCTGGTGCAGGGGCGTGAGGTCATCGATCATCCAGAAACTGCGGCCGTGCGTGGCCGCGATGAGGTTATCGTCCTTGATGGCCAGGTCGTGGATCGGTACGGGGGGCAGGTTCAGCCGGAACGGACGCCAGTTGGCCCCGTCGTCGAAGGAAATCCACATCCCTTTCTCGGTGCCGGCGTACAACAACCCCGCCCGCTTGGGGTCCGCCCGGACGGTGCGGACGAACTCCTCCTTGGGGATACCGTTGGTGATCACCCGCCAGGTCTTGCCGTAGTCGGCGGTCTGGTAGATGTAAGGGGTATAATCGCCGAACTTGTAGGAAGTGGCCACCACGTACGCGCCGCCTTTCACGAAGGGGTTCACGTCGATGCAATTCATCATGTTGTACTTGGGGGAAGCGGGGGGCGTCACGTTTTTCCAGTTTTGGCCACCGTCGGTGGTCACGTGCAACAGTCCGTCGTCGGAACCCGTCCAGATTTCGCCTTCGGTGTAGGGCGACTCGGTGACCACGAACAGGTTCGCGTAGTACTCCGCCCCGGTGTTGTCCTGGGTGATCGGCCCGCCGGACGACCGGATGGTGGCCGGCTCGCCGCGCGTCAGATCGGGGCTGATCACTTCCCAGCTTTCCCCGCCGTTGCGGGTAACGTGCAGGTGGTTGGAACCAGCGTAGAGCTTCTTGGGGTCGTGGGGACTGAAGGAGACCGGATAGTTCCAGTTGAAACGGTATTTCATCACCTCGGCCCCCGAGCCGGCGGGCAGGTCGGGCCACACGTTCGCGGACCGCTCCTGTCCGGTGGCCAGGTTCTGCATCGTCAGGTAGCCTTTGTAGTCGCTGCCGTAGATGAGGTCATTGTTGAGCGGGTCCGGCGCCAGGTGGGCACTTTCGCCAATGGACAAGGCTTCCCAATCGTGTTCGGTGATGGAGCCGCCCGCCGTGCGGTGCGGAATGCGCACGCTGCTGTTGTCCTGCTGGGCCCCGTAAATGCGGTACGGGAAATGGTTGTCGGTGGTGACGCGGTAGAACTGGGCGGTGGGTTGGTTGTGGTAGGTGGTCCAGTGCGACCCGCCGTCGGTGGAAACCTGGGCCCCCCCGTCGTCGCCGATCACCATGCGCTGGTTGTTGGCGGGATCAATCCAGAGGTCGTGGTGGTCACCGTGCGGGGCATTGAGGAGTTCAAACGTTTTACCGCCGTCCTTGGAGCGTCCGTAACTCACGTTCATCACGTAGACCAGGTCTTCGTTTTGGGGATCGGCGTAGATGCGGCAGTAGTACCAGGCCCGCTGCAACAGGGCCCGGTCCTGGTTCACCTTGGTCCAGGTCCGGCCGGCGTCGTCCGAGC